>NZ_JBYCKY010000349.1:0-5620 GCF_057473605.1 Mycobacterium sp. TH-M82
TCCGACTTCCGGACTTCGACGGAGAGCGAAAAGGCTCCGGGACACCCAAGCGAGGGCCTCTCGGTGAGGCGATCGACAAGGTGAACGAGATGTTCCGAGCCAAGGGAGTTGACGTGAACCCGGCAAGCGTCGCCGGGTTCATCACGACCTTGTGGGGATTCCTCGACGCGAACGAAGAGGCGGTGGCGATGGCGAAGAACAACACCGTGGCGCAGCTGAAAGCATCCGACGGGTTCAGCGGGGCCGTGGGGATCGCCGTGCTGAAGACAGTGAGCGAATCGCAGGAGATTCAGTCCTACATGACCGACCCGGCGTTCCTCGAGCAGATCTCGAACATCGCCGCGGATGCGCTTCACGCCCAATACAACTCCAGAGCTTTGGCAAAGGCCGGCGGTACGTCCCAGGAGGCACTGTGACCGCATCGACGGAGAGCCTCGGTGGAGTTGGTCGTGCTGTTCGCGATGCGCGCCGCGAACGGAAGTGGTCTCAGACGAAGCTCGGACACGAGGCTGGCGTGTCTCGCCCGACGATCGCCCGGATTGAACGCGGTGACGATGTCTCGGTTGCGACGCTGGCGAAAGTGACGGCGGCCGTGGGGCTCACAGTTCGCATCGAGGCATCCGCATAGATCTCGCCGGGCCTATCCCCCTACAAGGTCCACCCCGTCATGCGCCCGCGACTGTGACGACTCTCCAAAGGCGTCCAGCACACGCACCCCGAACGCCGGAACCATCGCAGACTGCACTTCTTCACTTGTCATCCAACGGATTTCACGAGCTTCCTCGGTGGCGTGAGGCTCACCGCCAGATGGCCGACAGCGGTACACCAACGCAACAATGCCATGAGTCAGGTTCTTGTAGACGCCGGTGAGCCGTTCTACGGTGACCTCAAGCCCGGTCTCTTCGAGCACCTCGCGCCGAACACCGGCCTCGAACGACTCGTCGAGTTCCAGGACTCCCCCAGGCGCCTCCCAACGGCCGTTGTCGTCCCGTTTGATTACCAGAACCCGGCCGTCATCGCGGACCACGATGCCGGCGACGCTGACCGAGTGCTTCGGTGTGGCTGCCATGCGAGACTCCTCCTGTGCGCCCGGTCCAGTCGTGACATGGGCGTGTCGTTTCCCTAGACTAGTCGCCTAGACATGTAGGGGAAGGCTCTCAGGTGCTGCAACTTGGCCAGATCGACCGGGCGGACGACAAGCCGCCGTATCGGCAGATCGCCAGCATGTTGCGTGACGCCATCAGCTCAGGCCAGCTTGCGGCCGAAGCGCGCCTGCCGTCCGAAGCCGCATTGATTGACCACTTCGGGGTCGCCCGGATGACGGTCCGCCAGGCTGTCCAGGAACTGCGGTCGGAAGGGCTGGTGATTTCTGAGCACGGTCGCGGCGTCTTCGTACGGCCAGCTCCCCCCATTCGGCGGCTCGCGTCCGACCGCTTCGCACGGCGACATCGTGCCAGCGGCAAAGCAGCGTTCACCGTCGAGGCAGAGAAGTCTGGCTACACACCCCAAGTCGACAACATTACCGTTACCCGCCAGCGGCCGGATTCTGCTGTTGCCGAACGCCTTCGACTGACTACAGACGATGACGTTGTCGTTCGATCCCGGCGCTACCTCGCTGACGGACGGCCCGTCGAAACGGCAACCTCATACATTCCCGCAGCCTTTGCTCAGGACACCAAGATCGAACAGACCGAAACCGGCCCTGGCGGCATTTACGCGCGGCTCGAAGACGCCGGCCACACCCTCGCCCGGTTCACCGAAGAAGTCGGCGCCCGGATGCCAACCCCCGAAGAGCGCCGTGCCCTGCAACTCCCAGCCGGGGCTCCCGTCCTGACGGTGGTTCGAACGGCCTACGACACCAATGACGTGGCTGTCGAAGTATGCGACACCGTGAAGGTCGCATCCGCCTACCTGCTGGAATACGACTTCTCTGCACGCTAAATCCACAAAAGCGACCAATATCGCGCTCAACGCTTGACTAACTCCTCTAGACGACTAGGTTGAGTAGACATCTAGTTCAATCCACTCGAAAGGTTCAGCAATGTCCATCCCCAAATGGCTCAAGATCGGCCACGACCAGGTGTTCTCGCTCGGCGCGTTCCTCGTATCCGAAGTGACGCCAATGATCGACTTCGACAAGTCCTCAGGCGAGAACCGCGTTCAGGCGAGAGACCGCGACACTGGCTTACCGATGTGGCAGGTCGAAGTGCTCGATGGCGATCCGGCCGCACCGAAGCGAAGCCGCACGGTGACCATCAAGTTCGCCGCGCCGACACAACCGACGGCACCCACCAATTCCAGCGGAACACCTTTCACACCAGTCGTTTTCGACGGCCTCATGGCGTTGCCGTATGTCGAGCGATCGGGCGATTTCTCTAGGATCGCGTGGTCTTTCCGAGCCTCGGACATGAGGGCGCCGGGTAAGCAATCTGCCAACGCAACGACAAGCCGGGAATCGGCATGAATCCCGACCCGTTCGCGCCAGTCGATATTGATAGCCCGTTCCGGCTCGACCACGTGCTGGACTTCCTGACCAACGTCGCCCTGGGCGTGGCGGTCATCGTCGGCGTCACCGGCGGAGCCCTCATCTACTGGCGACTGCACTCACCTGAGACGTACGAGGAACGATTCGCGACACCAGCTCGCCTCCTATGTTGGCGTTTCTGGGCGCATATCTCGTGGCAGAAGCTATGCAAGCGGTGCGGTTTGTCCGCCTCGGAGCAGGTCATGCGCCGTGACAACGAAGGTCGACAAGTTGCGTCGACGCGCTGGTTTCACCCAAAGTTGTTGGGAACAGACGCTTCTCGCACCACTCTGCGACTGACGGTGCGAGCACGGATGGGGCAGACTGTTGAGGACATGGAGCGTGCTGTTCCAGCGATTCGCGACGCTGCGGGCGCTCACTCGGCGCGGTCGGTGGTCGTATCTCCAGGTACGCTTCGGATCGAGCTGGTCATGCGGGAACAGCTGTCAACCACAGCCGACGCAACACCACCGACATCCGTGGCAACCGCACGAGTCACGCTCGGGCGATGCGAAAACGGGTCACCCTGGACCTTGCCGTTGAGCGGCCGTCACACCCTCACGGTGGGTTGCTCAGGCGCAGGCAAGGGCTCCATCTTCTGGGGCATCGCGGGCGGGCTCAGTCCCTCCGTAGCTGCGGGTGTGGTGCGCCTCGTGGGCATCGATCTGAAGTACGGCATCGAACTGTCGGTTGGGTCCGGCCTGTTCACGAAGATCGCCACCACCGAAGCCGATGCCGTGGAAAGCCTCGCCGCGCTGGAGAAGCTGATGAACAAGCGCGGCAACACGATGGCAGGCCGAACGCGTGAGCACAGTCCGACAAAGGCGTCACCCCTGGTGGTGCTGCTGATCGACGAGCTGGCCGGAGTGACCGCCTACATGAGCGATCCAGCCCTACGCAAAGAAGCCGCCGCCTCCTTGTCACGCATTCTCACGAAGGGCCGGGCGCTGGGAATCGTGGTCGCGGCGTTCCTGCAAGATCCACGCAAAGAAGTCCTGCCGATGCGGGGACTGTTCACCCAGACCATCGCACTTCGATTGCGATCCCGAGACGAAGTCGCGATGGTGCTCGGCGATGGGATGGCCGATACCGCACCCGCACAACGAATCAGCCCTGACCGACCGGGCACCGGTTACGTCATCGCCGAGGACGGACAAGTGACCAAGGTTCGATCCGACTTCTGGTCCGATGAGCAAATCCGCTCCACCGCAAAGCAATACGGACGTGCAAGCTCCCCCCGAAAGAAGGCAGCGCAATGACTTCCATTTTCGAACCACCCGACCAGACTCAATTGGCACGGCATGCAGACAACCTGATCTGCCGAGCCGTCCTCGTCTGCAGAGACGGATGGGACCAATACCGGCACCTCTGGTCGTGCGGCGAAGTCATAGGCACCGCCCTGGTCCTCGGCGACGACGCCGAACTCCAGCGCTGCGGCGAGACAACGATCTCTGCTCTGGAGCGATGGGCATTTGACCTGTGGGGAATCACCGGCGGCCAGTCCGACGTCGACAGCGGATTACAGCGCACGCGCGCATGGTTCGACTCGATCCGTGCAGCGAGGTGAAGCAATGGTCACTCACGGCCTCCGGGAGGCTCTCGTCGCCGCAGGCAACTTCCCTGAGCTGCTGACCGCAGAGCAGGTGTCGGCGCTTCTCGGCGTCTCGGCCGCAACCCTCAACCGCTGGGCGGCGATCCGTGAAACGACCGGCGAACAGATCGGCCCGCCCTGCTACACGCTGTCTGAGCGGGTCCGTCGCTGGGATTGTGCCGAAGTCCGGTCCTGGCTCAAGCAGGTGCGGCGGTAATGGCGGGCAACACCCCGCGCGGGATTCGAAAGCGCCTCAACGCCGCCGGGGAGCCTCGCTACCAAGTCCGCTACTTGATCCGCGACCCCGATGCACCGTCGGGCTGGGTGGAAACGTCGGCGACGTTCCCGACGCTGCGCGAGGCGAAGGCATTCAAATCCGAACGCGACAATGAGGCCGCGCTCGGCGCCCGTCGGTTCGACCCGCGGCTGGGCCGGACACCGCTGAATAGGGTCTGGACGCAGTTCTCCGACTCCAAGAAGCCGGCGGTATCACCGAAGACCTGGAGCGGGTACACGCAGCATTGGGAACTGCGCATCAAACCGCGGTTCGGCCACGTCCCCGTCGACGAGATCGCCCGGGCCGATGTCCAGGCGTTCGTCGACAGCCTGGCGGTCGGGCCGTGGGCGAAGGTATCGACGCTGCGTCTACTGCGGTCGGTTCTCGACGTTGCTCACCAGGATGGCCGCATCCACCGCAATCCGGCCCTTGGCGTCTCGGCTGGCCGGATCCCCGAGCGGGAGCGTCACCGATACCTCAGCGCACCTGAGGTCCAGAAGCTCGCGGCGGCCTGCGGCGACCAGGGCGATGTCGTGACCATCCTGGCCTACACCGGCCTGCGCTGGTCCGAACTCGTCGGCCTCCGCGTCAAGGACATCGACCTGACCGCCCGCCGCCTCTACGTACGGCGGGCCGCACCCGAGGTCGAAGGCCGCATCGTCATTGGGCCGCCCAAGACCCGAGCCGGGATCCGAACCGTCCCGCTCCCCCAAGTCGTCGTCGAGATCTTCAAGGGGCGCATCACCGGCCGGGAACCTGACGAGCCCGCCGTCACCTCACCCAACGGAGCGATGCTGCGCTCCAACAACTGGCGTCGGCACACGCATTGGAACAAAGCCCTGAAGAAAACCAACCTGGCTCCGTTAACCATCCACGATCTACGCCATACCTACGCGAGCCTGGCGAGAAAGTCGGGCGCTGACCTCCGTTACGTGCAGAAGACGATGGGCCACTCGACGCCGACCGTCACCGCGAACATCTACAGCGACCTCTATGCCGATGAACTCGACCAGGTCGCGACCAACCTCGATCAGCTTCACGCAACCGAGACTCACACACCGAAGACCGGACAAGAACCGGACAAAGAAATCTGACAACCGAGTGCAAGACCCGTGTCGATGCAGGTCAAAGATGGTGGCCAGGGCCGGGATCGAACCGGCGACCTTCCGCTTTTCAGGCGGACGCTCGTACCGACTGAGCTACCTGGCCGGAAGGCAAAATGAGTGCC
>NZ_JBYCKY010000350.1:0-8350 GCF_057473605.1 Mycobacterium sp. TH-M82
CAATGGTTCACGGTCAAGCCCGGCGTGTCGATGTCCTTGGCCAGCCGACTGACAGGTGATCCTGAGTCAAGGGGGTAGATTCCCGACTTGTAACAAAAGTCAGCCGAGTCGAACCGCCAACCGGTGCGGCGCAATGTGCCGGTCCGTCCCTGCGCGATCCGTACCCAGGTCTGGCGGGCCCGCTCGATCCCGTCGTCGGCACCGGCTGGCGCGGCGGGCCCGCAGAGGGCGGCGTCGAGTTCCCTGCGCGAATGCGGGGTCAGTGCACATGCGCGGGTGAGCTCGGCCGGATGGTCACGCAGTACCCGCCAGAAGTGCATGAGGTCGCCGTCGTTGTCGTTGACGGTCTCCAATCGACTGGGAGACTTGGCCAGCAGGACCGCCAGTCCGCCGGCGAACGGCTCCACGTAGTGCGTGTGCGGTGGCAACATCGACACGATCGCGCTGGCGAGCCGTTGCTTGCCCCCGTAGTACGCGAACGGAGGCCGGACGAGAGACGATGTACTCACTCGGCGTAGACGACTTGAAAGGGCAGTGCAGAGGCGCATAGCCACGGACCGTCGTGGCGGATCATCCCCCATCCGCCCAACGCGAGGAGTCCGCTAATCAACGCCATCACGACGACGCTTCGGGCAATCTCGGCATCGGGATCGGCGGCGACGCGCTGCCGAGGCTGAGCCGTAACCACGCTTTTCAGCGCCAGTCGCCAACTTCGTAGACGGGCGCCGGCGACCGTTAGCCGCACGGCCAGATACAAGGCGTCTAAGGCTATCGCGACGGCAACTGCAATTGTTCCGGCACCGAACCAAGACAACATTGCAGTGGATAGCTCCCTCGGGGACATTCGGTTCTCTTTCTTTCGCACTTATTTCGGCAGTCCGCCCGTTGTCGACGTCTTTGCTGGGCCTGGCGGCGGTCAGCTCGTCGGTGGCGGCAGGTCCGGCATATCCTCGTCCGTGCGCCAGGTCCACACCGGGAGGCCGGCTATCGACACATCGGCGGTGCTGTCAGCAGCATGGCGGTCGATGAACGCCGCTGTCGCCGGAGTGGTGTCGGTGAAGATCAAGGAGGCGAGCGGTGTCGCGCTGCCGTTGTACGACAACACTTTCCGGAATGAGCGGCCCTCGTCGAGGGCGGTGTTGAGCAGGGTCAGGTCGGCGTCACCGGTGAAGGGAAGCCAGTTGCGATCGGTTGTTATCAGCGACAGTTGTTCGACGTGGGCGTAGCCGGCCCGCGAGACCGAGAAGGTGCAGATCGCCAGCAGCCGTACCTCGCCGGCTTCGGCCATGCGCCACACTTCGAGTTCGGCCGCGAAACGCTTGGTGAGCTTGCGGTGCAGGTCTTCATCGAGGAACCACGGGTGCCCCGGCTGGTGTCGGACCTGCATCTTGAAGCCATGGCCGGCCGGCTCGATTGCCTTGATCTCGCCAACCCCGATCAGGAATTTCGTGGGCCTTCCCGGCTGCCGTCGTGCTGGCGCCCACGCCTTGATCCGGCGTTGCTCGATTTCGGTCTTGCGGTCGGCGGAGAACGGCTCGGGCACAAACACCGACGCCGCGAGGGGATTCTTTCGGACGAACTTGCCGTCCACCGCTGCCCGCAGACGCTGATACACCACCGCCCAGGGCCGGTGCCCTGCGAACGCCGGATACCACGTCGTCAGCTCTGCCTCATCCCACAGATAGTGCAGCACTGCGCGCAGAGACAGCTTGTTGCCGTGAGTCTGAACCGTGTTCGACGGGCAGTCAGAGGGCTCAGGCGCGGAACGATTTCCGGCCTTCGACAGCGAGAAGGCGAGGCGCAGCGCCGTCGTGCCGTCAGCAGGGTTGTCGACGATGGACTGATCAGCAACGGCTCCGTACCCGGAAAGCTCGCCGGGAGGAAGCCAGGAGCGGCACCGGTGGTCATGCTCAGCAGCGGTTCCTGGCATCCGCTTGACGATGAGGTCGTGGCCGGCCGAAGCGATGTACATCTCCACCCCCGCAGACCGACACAGGCACAGCGGGCGCACCCGCGCCGCTTTCGCCATACCAAGCACCTGCTGGGCGTCCGGGTCGTGCACATCGTCAACCACACAACCGTCGACATCAAACGCAGTCGATAGCGTCATGGCCGGTACTCCGGGGGCCCGTTGTGATACATCACTGCATAGCCGATCTCAGGAGGCAACGCGCCTGGTGAACGCCGGGAGGCGCGGCGGCAGAACGGGCTCGGTGCGCTGTTCGGCCATCCAGGTTCGCAGGATTTCCCGCAGGCTCGCACAGACGTCGGCGTTGGCGGGATCCGCCAGGTAGGAGGGGTCGAGGATGTCGCCGAACCAGGCCAGTCGGCCAGCGAGTTCGGCGAGGGCGGCCGGTGTGCCGCGGACGGGCAGGCGGCAGCCGCTGGGCATGTACACCAGGGTGTAATCATCCTGGGCGAACCGAGATTCGGCCGAGCGGACCGTGCCACTGGGTGCGATGGCCAGTCCCGGGCACGCGGTCGGCCAGGACACGCCCGCCGGCGGCGGGCCGCTCAGTCGGTCGTCGC
Organism: Mycobacterium sp. TH-M82; assembly: GCF_057473605.1. Taxonomy (NCBI): domain Bacteria; kingdom Bacillati; phylum Actinomycetota; class Actinomycetes; order Mycobacteriales; family Mycobacteriaceae; genus Mycobacterium; species Mycobacterium sp. TH-M82. Next base: position 2,530 of record NZ_JBYCKY010000350.1, read on the forward strand.
TGTTGCTGTACCGCCTGCGGGACGTGGTGGGGTGATTATGCGCGAATTGCTCGGCCATACCTGGAAGCTACGGCCGAGGTCGCGTCACGGTCCACCAGTAGCGGCCAGATTGTGGAAGAAGTGGTTACGCATCCTCGAGAAGGCTTGCGACCTTGACGCCGTAGTGGTCCGCGATGTCGAAGAGCCGTTCCAACGAAATGTTGCGTTCGCCGGCCTCGATGCCACGGAAGTAGGTCCGGTTTAGGTTCATGGCTTCTGCTGCGGCGGCTTTGCTTTCGCCGGCGGCTTCGCGCAGGGTGCGGATGGCGGCCCCGAGCGCCGCCATCCGTGGGGCGTCGGTCGGTGCGGGTTCGCGGGTACGCATACGGCCACTATAGTGCGCGCCTGCCGTGTAGGCCAGTAATCCGCCCAGCACGTCGTATGACTTTGCTGCACTGGCGGGTGCGCAGGGTCATCAACTGGCTGTATGGAAGTTATTCACAACATATTTCCGGTATCCACAATGGTGCCAGGTCTTGCTGAAAATGGTTGCTGCTCAGCCCATCGCCCCGCTATAGTGGTTACTATAGTAACCATCAACGAGAGGACGGGCCATGCGCGCCACCACCACAACAACAACCACTGAGGCCGAGTTCAGCCTGGAGCACCTCAATCCGGCAGACCTCGTCGTGGGCGACAACGTCCGCAACGGTGCCCGCCTGGACAAGGCATTCCTGGCCTCGATCAAGGAGCACGGCGTGTTGACTCCGATCACGGCCGTGCGGCTGCCGGACGGAGCGATCTCGGTGCGCGATGGCCAGCGCCGCACCGAAGCCGCCCGCCAGGTGGGTCTGACGGCGATCCCGGCCTACATTCACGACGTGGCCGGTGACGAGAAGGCGCTGCGGACCCGGCGGGTGGTGGAGCAGATCATCTTGAATGATCGGCGTGCGGGGCTGACCGATGGTGAGCGTGCCCGTGGCATCAATCAGCTTCTGCTCGACGGTGTTTCGCCCACCAAGGTCGCCAAGCACCTGTCCACGCCCCGTGCCACGGTGGACGCGGCCCAGGCTGCAGCGAAGTCCACGCTCGCCCTGTCCGCGCTGGACGCGGGCCAGCTGAGCCTGGCCGAGGCTGTGGTGTTCGCGGAGTTCGACGACGACCCGGACGCGCAAGCCCAACTGCTCGACATGGCCGGAAGCGGCAACTTCGAGCACCGGGCCGAGCGACTGCGCCGCGACCGGACCGAGCGCGAGGAACGCGCTCAGGCTGGACAGGCGTGGGAGTCCAAGGGCTACCGGGTGCTCGCAGATCGCCCGGCCTGGGGCGACGAGACCCTGCTGGACCCGTACTACCTGCGCACCGACGACGGCGAGAAGGTCACCGACGAGTTCGTGGAACAGGCCGACCCGAAGCACTGGGCGGTGTACCTGACCCGCGAGGAGATCTACGTCGACCGCGAGACCGGCGTGGAGGTCGACGAGAGCAAAATCGACTGGCAGACCGCCGATGACCCTACGCAAGCCGCCGCCGAGGGCTACCGGCACTTCTCCACCGTGGAGGAGGGTGAGAAGTGGGGACCGGAGTATTTCTGCGCCGATGTGGCCGGGGCCGGCCTTCGCTCAACGAAGTCGGTCTCCGGTCGGGGCTACAGCGCCGAGGATGACGACGAGCAGGACCGTGAGGCGCGGGCCGAGCAGGAGCGCGAGGAGCGTCGCCGGGTGCTGGCGCTGAACAAGCTGGGCGCGGCTGCGGTGACGGTCCGGCAGGCCTGGGTTCGCGAGCTGTTGGCCCGCAAGAGCGCACCGAAGGGCACGGCGGTGTTCGTGGCGCAGTCGATCACCAAGCACTTCGGGCTCATCGACGACTACCGGGGCAAGATGACCGCCGCCGAGCTGCTCGGTTGCTCACAGGCCCAGACCCCGGCGAACCTGACCGACGCGCTGTCCACTACGGATTCCGGGGACGGTCGGGCCCTGGTGATCGTGCTGGGGCTGGTCCTGGGCGCCATGGAGGTCCGCACCACCAAGGACTGCTGGCGGACCCCATCGGAGGTCTCACGGGCCTACCTGCGGTTCCTGTCCGAGAACGGCTACACCCTGGCCGAGGTGGAGCAGGTCGTGGTCGGGCACAGCACCGCCGATGCGCTCTACGACAAACCCACCCAGGACTAGCAGCGGCGCGCCCCGCCGAGCGAGCCCGGCCACCGAACCCCCGGTGGCCGGGCTTTCTTGCATGCACCGGCGCCGGCCTTTTACCGCCCCCAGCGCTGGACGTTGAACCGGCACCACCGGGCCGTGTCATTCGTTTGCCAAAGACGCCAGGACAGGGAAGGTAGTCGGCATCAATACTGCTGCACAGCAAGGTAATACGCCGACAGAAGTGTGCAAAAACGATTCCGAAAAGGGTTGCCACGGGTTGATCCACCCGCTAGACTGGTTACTATAGTAACCAGTCGAACAGGAGAAATCATGGTCAAGTAAGCCGCATCACTTGAGGGATCACCCGTCGCCGTCGTGACCCACACCATCGCCCGCATCCGCGGCACGCAGACCGGTGACATCACCGTCTACCACGCACAGACCCCCACCGCCCGCATGGCACTCACGTGGGGCGGCCTGCTCATGACCTTCTGGTCGGCCCAGGCCGCTCAAGGCGTCCTCGAAGGCTTCGCGGCCGCACGCCCCCTGCTGGCCCCGCTGCCCCGCGAACTTCCCCCAGTGCGACCCGCCCGAGAGCCGTTCGCCCAGCAGACCCTCGCCCTGGACTGGACGCGCCGCGCCACCTACGCTGTCGTCGCCCGCGAAGAACTCGCCGCCGACAAGAGTCGCGTCATCCGATGGATCGACATCCACATGGGACCGGTCACCTGGCAGATTCTCGACCTCGCCGGATACCGCAGCGCCATGGAGATCCTGCGCCGCGCCCACGCCACCGCCATCGGAGTCTTCACCGATGGACCCGACTTCGACGCCGACCCCACCCGCGACGACTACACCCCATGAGCTTCCCCCGGCGGGGGGCGAGTCCCACCCCCCGCCGGGACGTTCCCCCCAAGCACCCCTCAACCAAGGAAGGCAACCACCATGATCACCGTCTACACCAAGCCCGCGTGCGTGCAGTGCACCGCCACCTTCAGGGCACTCGACAACCAGGGCATCACCTACGAGAAGGTCGACATCACCACTGACGCCGCCGCCCGCGACTACGTCATGGCACTGGGCTACCTCCAGGCCCCCGTCGTCACCGCAGGCGACGACCACTGGTCCGGCTTCCGGCCCGACCGCATCAAGTCCCTGTCCAACGCGGCCTGACAAGGAGACCCAGCCATGAGCTACTCAGCCACCATCCTCGACCCGCACGACCCCGACGCCATGCCCATGTGGGAGTCGTCCGATCACCCGGACCAGACCGCCGCGCTCCAGGCCGCGCAAACCTACGTCCACGCCACCCAGCCCGCTGACCGCATCGTCAACGAAGGACACGGCGTCTACGCAATCCTGGCCGGCGCGACACCCGCTCAACGAGTGGCCACCCTCGTCATCGACGAAGACGACGACCATGGCGCCCTGGAGTAATCCACAGGCAACCCCTCCATCGGCCGCACTTATCCACATCGGCAAGTGCGGCCAGCGCCGTTTCATCATCCCGTGCTGCACACTCAGCGGCGGGACACACACCCACCCCGAAAGGCTCCCACGATGATCACTTGGTCACTCACAACCCTGTCGGCCGGCGGACCCACCACGATTGCCGGCCAGGCCCGCGATGAGCACGCAGCTCGACGCAACGTCGCCGCCGCCGCCCACGCCACCGCAGGCCGCGCGGACGCGCACTCGCGGCCCCGATACCTGCTCCACGTCGGCGGCGAACTGATCGCCCTGATCGACACCGGTAACGACATTGCCGGCCAGCCCGACCACGCCGAAGCCAAACGCCTTATCGAACTCATCCCCACCAGCACGGCGCACACCAGCCCGAGCGCCGCAGTAGCCCACCGGTAACGGGCACTCCGCCAGGCACCCTGCCGCTGCGACCGCCTGCACGGGATCGGCGCGGCGGCGCAGTAGATCAGAACAGCTTCAAGCCGGAACCCGATCGCGCCTCGTACACCGCCTCGGCGTCCCATTCGCCATGCCGTACCGCGTCACGAAGCGCGACCGATCGCGCACGCCGCGAATCATGTCCGCGCCCGGCACCGCGGATGACCGTGCGGCCGCCGCCGCGCCCAGTTCTGGCCATGCGCCGCATATTGTCATGCTGGTCCCCCGCTACGACATGTTGGACACCGCACCCAACCGGATTGACCTTTACGCAGACCGGGTTGTCGCATTCGTGCAGGGCGAAGACATCCGCGCCGATCCGCCCGCCAGATTCCAGCGCAAGCGCGTAGCGGTTCGAACGCACGCACAGGCCGACACCGCCGCGGGTGATGTAGAACCGGCCATAGCCGTCGCCGCCGATGCTCCCGATCCAGATATTGCAATCCCGATCGCCCGGCCCCGCAACGACCTTCCTGCGGAACCGCGCGACCTCCGCAGCGTGAACTCGCGGGTCAACCCACAGTGCGCAGGTGCGTGCCCTGATCGGCTCGTGAACGACGCCCATGGCTGCGCACGTTAACGCGACCCGCCGACACGTTCGGTGTGCTGCGCCTTGGGCAACGTCCCGCCTGGCTCGGCGGCACCGCTACCGGGTGCTACAGCGTGCCCGTCTCCCTCGCCCGTGGGCGCATCCGAAGGATCACCGACGCCCGGTTCGGCGCCCGAACCTAGTGCACCTGAAGTGCTCTTGCCATTCCGGGTTGCTGCAGCCGATTTCGCCTGCAGCAGCCGCAGGTAAGTCCGGACGGTTTTCTCGGAGCACTGCCCGAGCTGGGCGATGCTTGCGATGGATTCTCCACGGTCACGAACCCGACCTAGTGCACGCGCACCTTCCATCCGCTGTTCGAGGCGTCGCTGGTTCGCCTCGGCCCGCACCTGCTCATGGCGTTCAGCCTCCCAGGTGTCGACCGCTGCCAGCTTTTGTGCGGCGACGAGAAACGCGACCATGTCCTCGCGGTTGTCGGATTCGCGCTGAAGCCGTTCGCGATTGACCTGGGCCTGCGCTTCGCGGACCTTGCGCCGCACGTCGTGTTTGGACTCAATCTTGGCCATAGGCCCCAAGGTAAGGCCGGAACTTTTCCCGCCGCTAACGGTAGCCGCCAGTTCGTCACCGCACAGGCAGCGCCCGCATCTGGCCGGCGGTCCGCAGTGCCGTCCGCCTCCTGGCCGGCTAAGGCCGCGCCAGCACGACGCCGCGCCGCAGCCATGCCAGCCCCGGGCGACCTTTGTCGGGCCGGACAGTGCGCGCCGCCGGCCAGATGCGGATCAGCTTCACCGTCACGCCCCGCGCGCCGATGCCAGCGGCACCCCAACCGAGCTCGCCTGGCAATCGCGCGCACGCGGGGGCATTCAGTGCAACCACCTGACGCTCACGCCGACCCGGCACCACCACCGGCCCATCACATTGCGACCCTGCCATCCACCACACAGGCACCCGCTGGAATATCCCGAACCACGCCATCCGCCCGGTACGACCAGACGAGCTGCACCACCGGAAGGACAATCCGAACCGCAACCGGCAGCATTCACCAGTTCACACCACCTTCACCGGCCATCCACTCCCACACCTACCTCGTTGCCCTCCCCTGACACCACCCGTCCCGCCCACACATCACCGCCTCCCCCATTCGTTAGTCCGCCGCTGTAGGAACTCGCCGAACATGTCGGATTTGACGCTCGGCGACCTGGGTTTTCACAGCAGGGTGTCGGACGCTGGTTCTCCCGAAGGTGTCGGAATC
>NZ_JBYCKY010000351.1:0-4992 GCF_057473605.1 Mycobacterium sp. TH-M82
GCTCGCCGATCGCCTCGGTGGTGGCCAGGTTGACTCCGGTTTCGGCTTCGTCGGAGAGCCGGACGACGGTCGGGCCGGTGCCGGTCTGGGCGACCGCGCGCAGCGCTGCGGCACCGCTGGCAAAGTCCGGGAAGGACCATGCCTCATACCGGGTGATTTCCGGTGCCCGGTGCACCCGCACCCGCACCCGGGTGATGACGCCGAAAATGCCTTCCGAGCCGATGATCAGCTCGCGCAGGTCCGGTCCGGCCGCCGATTCCGGAGCACGCCCCAGGTCCAGCACACCGGCGGGGGTCACGACGCGTAGCCCCCGGATCATGTCGTCGAACCTGCCGTAGCCGGCCGAGTCCTGTCCGGACGACCGGGTGGCGGCGAAACCGCCGATGGTGGCGAACTCGAAGCTCTGCGGGAAATGTCCGAGCGAGAAGCCGTGGTTGCCGAGCAGCCCCTCGGCGTTCGGACCGGTGACCCCGGCGCCGAACGCGGCCTCGCCGGACACCTCGTCGAGGCCGAGCAGCTGATCGAGGCGCCGCAGGTCCAGCGACACGACGGCGGCGAACTCGCCGCGAATCGGTTCGAGCCCACCGACCACGCTGGTGCCGCCGCCGAACGCGACGACGGCGATGCGATGCTTGCAGCAATAGTCCAGAATTGCGGCGATGTCGTCCTCGCCACCGGGCAGGAGCACCGCGTCGGGTGCGTCCTGAACGCCGGCTTCCTTGCGTCGTAACAGGTCCAGGGTGGATTTTCCGCCGGCGTGCAGCAGCCGGTCGCGGTGGCCGGCCCGGCAGTAGTCCGCCCCGACGATGCCGGCCAGCGCCTCCCGGTCGGCGTCGGATAGCGTGCTGGGGCGCAACTGCACCTGGTCGGGCCCTGGCTCTGCCGCAGCCGAATCACCAACGCCGAGCGCCTGTTTCAGCAGGGCCCGGATGCCGTCGGAGAGCGGCTTGGCTGCGTCCGGGGCGCCCCAGGCGTTCCATTTCATCGGCGGCAGCAGGGCATCAGAATTAGTCACGCGTTACAGTATCGGTCCTGATGCCCGATACGCCCAGCTCTGCCGCCCTCAACGCGGCCCGTCGGCACGCCGAGCTGACCAGGCTGGCCGACGGTGAACCGCTTGACCTGGTGGTGATCGGGGGCGGCATCACCGGCGCCGGGATCGCACTGGACGCGGCAGCTCGTGGCCTGTCCGTGGTGCTGGTGGACAAACACGATCTGGCGTTTGGCACTAGCCGGTGGAGCTCCAAGTTGGTACACGGCGGACTGCGCTATCTGGCCACCGGAAACGTCGGCATCGCCCGGCGCAGTGCGATCGAGCGTGGAATCCTGATGACCCGCAACGCCCCTCATCTGGTGCACGCGATGCCGCAGCTTGTTCCGCTGCTGGGATCGATGCGCCGCGCCGACCGGACTCTGGTGCGTGCCGGGTTCCTCGCCGGCGATCTGCTGCGCCGGCTGGCGGGCACACCGGCGACGATTCTGCCCGGGTCGCGCCGGATTGCCCCGGGGGGCGCGATCGATTTGGTACCCGCCGTGCGCCGCGACGGCCTCGACGGCGGCCTGCTGGCCTATGACGGGCAGCTGGTCGACGACGCCCGGCTGGTCACCGCGGTGGCGCGCACCGCCGCCCAGTACGGTGCGAAGATCCTCACCTACGTGGTGGCGTCGCAGGCCACCGGGACTTCGGTCCGGTTGACCGATCAGCGCGGCGGCGACTCGATCGACGTGTCCGCGCGTGCCGTCATCAACGCGACGGGGGTGTGGGCCGCCGAGATCGAACCATCGCTGCGGTTGCGGCCCAGCCGGGGAACGCATCTGGTGTTCGACGCAGCCGCCTTCGGACATCCCTCCGCGGCGCTGACGGTGCCGATACCCGGTGAACGCAATCGCTTCGTGTTCGCCATGCCCGAACAGCTGGGCCGGGTCTATCTGGGGCTCACCGACGAAGACGCCCCTGACCCGATCCCCGATGTGCCGCAGCCGACTGCCGAAGAGATCGCGTTTCTGTTGGACACCGTGAACCCGGCGCTGGGAACCACACTGGGCAAAGACGACGTCATCGGTGCATACGCCGGACTGCGGCCGCTGGTCGACACCGGCGCCGGGCGCACCGCCGATGTCTCCCGCAACCACGCCGTCATCGAGTCGCCATCCGGGGTGATCAGCGTGATCGGCGGCAAACTGACCGAGTACCGGTACATGGCGGCCGACGTGCTGGATCGCGCCGTCAAGCTGTGTGGGCTGAACGCCGCGCCGTGCCGAACCCGAGACCTGCCTCTGGTCGGTGCGCCGGCCAACCCGGGATCGGCGGTGCCCCGGATGGCCGGGCTGCCGGACTCGCTGGTCGCGCGCTACGGGGCCGAGGCGGCCAACGTCATCGCGACCGCCACCTGCGAGCGGCCCGCCGACCCGGTGGCCGAGGGTATCGACGTCATCCGGGCCGAGTTTGAGTACGCGGTCAGCCACGAGGGCGCGCTGACCGTCGACGACATCGTGGACAGGCGAACCCGTATCGGCCTGGTGGCCGCCGATCGTGAGCGGGTGGTCGACGTGGCAGGGGAGTTTTTGACGTAGATGTGACGACGGTTTAGTACCTTGGGGCGGAACCGAGTCGTATCGATCAGAACGGATCACTGACCATGACAGTTGAGAGCCCTGGAAGCGGCCGGGTGGCGCGCACTCCGCGCTCGGCACGAAGCCCGGGACGCCTCGATCGGTCCCTGGACACTGTCATCCTCGATGCGACGCTGGAGGGGTTGGCCGAACACGGCTACGACCGTATGACGATGGACGACATCGCAGCGCGCGCTCGCGTCGGTAAGGCCGCGATATATCGTCGCTGGTCGTCCAAGGTGGCGGTGGTGGCCGATGCGATCGCGCACTGGCGACGGCGACTCGGGCCGGTGGAACCGCCGAACACCGGCAGCCTGCGTGGCGACATCGATACCCTGGTCGCTCAGGTGCCTGACCACGACGAAGCCGACCTGAACACGATCGCGGTGATTGTCGGGGTGGCGACCGCGGCGATGCACAATCCGGTGTTGGCCGCCGCGTTGGACGATCTGGTGCTAGCTACGCCGCGCCACGTGATCCGGGTGATGCTGGACCGCGCCGTCGCCCGCGGAGAAGTCGCCGCCGGTCGGGACTTGACCCTGCTACCCGACGCCTTGATGGGCCTCAATGTTCTGCGGGTGATGACGGGACGGCCGATCGACCGAGTCTTCGTCCGGCGCGTGCTTGAAGACGTGATCCTGCCGATTGCCACCGCGCCGCCGCCGTAGCAGTTGCGAGTTCGACCCGAATGTGCCACATTGGTCGGATACGGAACTAGCTGGTTCCGTATAAAAAGAGGATGGCGATGAGCGTCAAGCATGTCCCGGTGCTGATCGTGGGTGCCGGTGCGGGCGGCCTGGCCACCTCCGCCCTGCTCGCCAAGCACGGCGTTAAGTCGTTGCTGGTCGAAAAGCGTCGTGAAGTGTTCATCTACCCGAAAGCCCGCAATCTGAGCTTCCGCAGTCTGGAGATCCTGCGCGGACTGGACTTGGCCAGCGAGATCCACGCTATCGCCGAAGGCGTTAGCGACATGATCGTGAAGCCGACGCTGAACAGCGCCGAAGGGCAGCAGGCGTTGGACGTCGACGCGATCTTCGCGCCCTTCAAAGGACTGAGTCCCGAGCTTGCCGGGCAATACTGCCCGCAGAGCGCATTCGAACCGATCCTGCTCGCCCGCATCCGTCGGTACGGCAGTCAGGTGCGCTACAAGACGGAGTTGTGTTCGTTTGGGCAGGACGAGACTGGTGTGACAACCGTAGTGCGCGAGCGGGATTCGGGAGCATCGGAAACAGTGCGGGCCGACTATCTCATCGCCGCCGACGGCGTGCACAGCTCGATTCGTGATGCGCTTGGCGTCACCACCTCCGGCTACGGGGCACTTCCGATCTTTGTCGTCTTCATCTACTTCCGGGCGCCGTGGCGAAATTTCGTGCCCCAGCTCAGCGACGGTGACGCCGTGCAGGTCAGGAGCGCAGATGTGGACGGCATATTCCTGCCCGTGCGCGAAGACCTCGCCATGTTCATCACCACGTACTTCCCGGCCCGCGGGGAGACCGCTGCTCAGTTCACCGGGCAGCGTTGCCGCGAGTTGATCCTGAAGGCTGTTGGTGAGCCGATCGACCTGGAAGTCATCGATGTCGCGCCGTGGCAGCCGTACGAGCGGGTGGCCGACCAATTTCAGAGTGGCCGAGTCTTTCTCGTCGGCGACTCGGCCCACACCATGCCCCCGTTCAAGGGCGGAGGAGCCAACACTGCCATCCAGAGTGCGCACAACCTGGCCTGGAAGCTCGCCGCCGTCCTGCACGGGGCGGAGCGACGGTCGGTGGGCGGAACTGACCGGCCTATCGCCTGATGCGGCGCTGCTGGTGCGTCCCGACGACGTCGTCGCCTGGCGCGCCCGTGCTGTCCCGCGATCACCGGAAAAGCGTCTCAGTCAGGTGCTGTCTTAGATCCTCGGCCGGATGCAGTGAGCAAGTCGAATGGTCTGCGTTGAGCACCTCGGCAAGCTTTCGTGTTCCCGGTCCGCACACACCGCTTTGAATTCACGGTTTTGCGCACGCTCGCGGAGGGTGGTAGTTGACGATGGTGATCAGGTTTCTTGTCCGGAATGGAAGGTAGGCGATGAGAAATCTTGCGGGCAAATCCGCGGTGGTGGCGGCCGGAGCCAAGAACCTGGGCGGACTGATCAGCACCACGCTGGCCGAAAACGGTGTCAACGTCGCGGTGCACTACAACAGCGCGAGCAGCGAACCCGACGCCGACAAGACCGTCGCCGCAGTGCAATCGGCCGGCGCCAAGGCGATCAAGGTGGCCGGCGATCTGACCAAACCGGCCAACGTGAGCGCGCTGTTCGGCGCGGCGGCAGACGCGTTCGGCGGAGTCGACATCGCGATCAACACCGTCGGCAAGGTGCTGCGCAAGCCGATCATGGAAACCACT
>NZ_JBYCKY010000352.1:0-20932 GCF_057473605.1 Mycobacterium sp. TH-M82
TCACCGGCCGCGTGAAGGACGTCATCATCCGCAGCGGGGAGAACATCTCGCCGAAGGAGGTCGAAGACGTGCTGGCCGGCCACCCCGGCATCGCCGAGGTGGCCGTCGTCGGCCTGCCCGACATCCGCACCGGCGAGCGGGCCTGCGCGGTCGTGGTACCCACGGCGATACCGGGCCCGGACGTCGCGAGCTTGCGCAGCTTCCTGGTGGCCCAGGGCCTTGCCACGTTCAAAGCGCCGGAGCAGGTGGTCGTCTGGGATGCACTGCCGAAAAACGACGCGGGCAAAGTCCTGAAAAACGACATCAGGGCAGCGCTGGGGACAGCACCAACCGAGAAAGGTGGGTGACATGCAGGTCGCGATCGTCACCGGCGCGAGCGGCGGAATCGGCCTGGCCTGCGTGAGAAGGCTGGCCGGAATGGGCATGGCGGTGCTGGGCACCGGCCGCGACGCCGAACGGCTCACCGAGGTGCAACGAGCCGTCGGCGACCCGGACCGAGTCGCCACCGTCGCCGTCGACCTGACCGTCGACGACGCGCCGAAACAGATCGTGGCGGCTGCCACCTCACGGTGGGGCCACGTCGACTTCCTGATCAACAACGCCGGGGTGGGCAACCCCAAGCCGCTGGACGAGACAGACGACGAAGCCCTGGACTACTTTCTGGATGTGATGCTGCGGGCACCGTTCCGACTGGCCCGCGAAGCGCTGCCCCACATGCCCCCCGGGTCGGCGGTCGTCAACATCACGTCCACTTTCGCCGTGGTGGGCGGCCTGCGCGGCGGTGCCTACTCCGCGGCGAAGGGCGGCCTGACCGCGCTGACCACCCATATCGCCTGCGAGTACGGATCGCGGGGAATCCGTTGCAACGCGGTGGCGCCCGGGGTGGTTCGCACCGCCATGACCGAACACCGGTTGGCCGACGAGCGATTCCGCAGGATGCACGTCGAGATGACGCCGCATCAGCGGTTGGCGACGGTGGACGACGTCGCGAGCACCGTCGCGTTTCTGTGTTCGCCGGGCGGCAGCTTCATCAACGGCCAGACGATCGTGGTCGACGGTGGCTGGAGCTCGACGAAGTACCTGTCCCAGCGTGCCCTGACGTCGGAGTGGCGGTGAGCCTGTTGGCGCGAGGATGCGCAAAATCGCACCGCGAAGGCCCCTCGCGTGCGATTTTGCGCATGCTCGCGGGTGGGGCGCCGGTCAGCTGATGGACTCCTCCAGCCACGGCGTCAGCCACGCCACGCCCTCCGGGGTGAGGTGTACACCGTCGCTGCGGACCGTGATGCCGTCGACTTTGGCGGTGTAGGCACCCGCCGGGCTCAGCTTCTTGTTCAGGTCCAGCGTCGCTATGCCGGCCGGGTGGGGCTGTTGGGCGATGACGCGCCGCAGCAGTGCGTTCCACCGGTCGACGCGGTCCGGTTCATCCTCCGGGTACAGGCTCCCGTCCGGTTTCTCCCCGTAGCGGCTGTAGGGCAGTGTCGCCGCGACGACCCTCGCCCCGGTGGAGCCTAAAACCTCCAGTGCCCGGCACAGCTCCGCGGCCAGGTACGCGTCGAAGGTCGGATCGCCGATCTGCGTCCAGCGGCCCTCGTTCACCCGGTCCACGGTCTCCCAGCGACCCACGATCAAAACGGTGACATCAGGCTGATCCTTGGCGATCTGCTGCGCCCATCTGCCCGGCCACCCATCGCACTCCGGCTTTTGTTCCAGGGTCTTCCCCGAGTAGCGGTACGGGCCGGCGCGCACGATGCTGCACCCAATGATGGTGTGGTCGATGAAGGCATATCCGGGGGTGTCCGGCAGGTAGCGCATCAACGTCCGTGCGATCGAGTCGCCGAACACCGACACCGTGCGCGGCCGGCTCACGCCGAGCCGGGCGGGCCACCTTCCGGCCGGCGGAGGCACGACGGCCGCGGCCGCGGCCACGTCCGGTGGCAGGCCGGCGGACCGCGGGATCCGTTCGGCGACCGGCACGATCAGCACGGTCACGGCGACGGCGGTGCCGCTGGCGGCCGCCGCGAGCGGCAGCAACGGCACCCGAACTGGCCGCCAGCGGCGGATCGGCTGTTCGATCACCCACCACGACACGGCGGCTATCCCGAGAGTGGTCGCGCACCGCACGGCAAACAGCCGCGGCCCCGACCATCCGGTGCGTTCACCGTTGAGCACCAGGAAGACCGGCCAGTGCCAGAGGTAGACGCCGTAGGAGATGGTGCCCAGCCACACCAGCGGGCGCCAGGACAGAGCCCGGGCGATCATGCCGGTTTGGTGCAGCGCCACCGGGGCGATCACCGCAATCGCGGCGACCGCGACCACGCTCAGCAAGCCCGCGTGAAACTCGCGGGCGGTGCCGGTGGCGTAATGTGCGACCACGGCCAGCACCGCCAGACCGGCCGACGGCAGCAGCCGCACCGCCCAGCTGCCGCCTCGGGTCCGGATCACCGACCAGCCGGCCATCAGCGCCGGCCAGTCGCCTACCAACAGGGCGGCGGCCCCAGCGCCGACCAGCAACGCCTGCGCGCGGGTATCGGTGCCGAAATAGACACGATCCCTGGCGGCACCGGACGCCAGCGCGGCGGCCGTAACGGCCGACGTCACCGCCCCCAACGTGGCGAGCACAACCACGACCAGCCGGACCGCACCCACCGTGGGCCGCCACCCGTAGCGCCGGGCCCGTCGGTACAGCAGCAGTGCAACGGCGACCAGCAGCAGCGGCCAGACGAGGTAGTACTGCTCTTCCACGCCCAGTGACCACGCGTGCTGCAGAGGCGACGGGGTGCCGCCCCGGGTGAAGTAGTCGGTCTGTTGAGTGACGAACCGCCAGTTGGCCACCCAGAAGAAGGTGGCGATCGCGTCGTCGCGTAGTCCGGCAACGGCCTGCGGCGGGAAAAGCTCCTGCACTGAGGCCATGGAGGCCACCGCCAGCGCCATCAGCACCAGTGCGGGCAGCAGCCGCCGGCCGCGGCGGATCCAGAAGCCGATCAGGTCGATACGGCCGGTACGGCTGAGCTCGTCGATCAGCAGCGAGGTGATCAGGAATCCGCTCAGCACGAAGAACAGGTCGACGCCGATGAATCCACCCGGCGTACCGCCGATCCCGCCGTGGTCGGCCAGCACCAGGACGACGGCTGTCGCCCGCAGTCCGTCCAGTGCTTGAATACCCGGGCGGCGCCACCCCCGTCGCGCCCGGTCCGCGCCGCGGGAGGTGTCGAACCGGGCGGCGCGCGGCACCGGCGCTACCCACCGGGGTTGTGCAGCCGGTCGGCCGAGAACGCCGTTGCCGCTGATAGCTCGATCCTCTCGCTATTGGACCACCGCACAGCTTAGGGGCGGTTCACTCCCAGAACGGGTTGACACGGCCGGAGAGCTGCGGGAATCCGGTTCACACCGCGGTACGGCCAGGTCAGACGAAGTTCAGAGAAGTTCAGAGAAGTTCGGTGGTGCGCCACCAGATCAGCGCCGCGAACAACGCCAGCACCGCGAGAGTGACGACGAGGAGAACCAGGTCGCGACGTTCCCGCGGCGCATCGACGTAGGCGAGGGTGACCAGTGTGCCGGTGACCAGCCCACCGACGTGGCTCTGCCAACTGATGTGCGGGACGCTGAAGGTGAAGATCAGGTTGATGACGATCACCGCGGCGACCCAGCGGATGTCCAGACGCAACCGCCTGGCCACCACGAACGCGGCGCCGAACAGTCCGAACACCGCACCCGAGGCCCCCGCCGTCGCCGTGTCCAGCGGCGCCCACAGGTAGACCGCGACCGAGCCGCCCAGCGCGCTCAGCCCGTAGAGCACGCCGAACCGCACCCGGCCCAGCAACGTTTCCAGGGCGGGGCCCACCACGTACAGCGCCCACATGTTCACCAGCAGGTGCACCAGCCCGTAGTGCAGAAACGCCGACGTCACGAGCCGGTACAGCTGGCCGTCGGCGACGGCCGCCGACCGCAGCACCAGGTCCGCGCCGATCCCCGCCGGCCCGTTTTGCACGATGAACGCCAGCACGTTGAGCGCGATGAGGGCATAGCTGACCACCGCTGTGCCCGGTGCGCGCGGCTGCCGTACGGTCTTGGAGCCCGCCCGCACGCAGTCCACGCACTGGTGCCCGACGGCGGCACTGCGCATGCAGTCGCCGCAGATGTGCCGGTCACAGCGTGCGCAGCGCAGATAGGCAATGCGGTCGGGGTGTCGGTAGCACGTCGGCGCCTCAGCCGGTGACGCCGGCGTACTCGGGAAGTCCATCGCCTCTTTGATACCAGCGGCCTGCCGGGCCGGTAAGTTGCGGGTATGGCAGCCCGCATGCAGCGCAGAGGTCTCAACGACGCCGTCACCCGGTTCTGGAACTGGGCCGCACCCGCTTACGACCTTCATCTGCTGCAGCGCTGGGTCTATCGTCCGGCACACGACGAGATCATCGCCGAGTTGACAGAGCGCCGACCCGGGCGGGTGGCCGATGTCGCGTGCGGCACCGGGATCCTCGCCGAGCGTATCGCCCGCGAACTACAGCCCGGCGCGGTCTACGGCGTGGACAGGTCCGACGGCATGCTCGGCGAGGCCCGGGCACGGTCCGCGCAGGTGCACTGGCTGACCGGATCCGCCGAACAACTGCCGTTCGACGACGCCGCCCTGGACGCCGTGGTGACGACGTCGGCGTTTCACTTCTTCGATCAGCCGGCGGCGGTGCGCGAGTTTCACCGGGTGCTCGCCCCGGGCGGGATGGCCGCCGTCACCTCGATCAGCCCGCGCCACCCTGTTCCGTTGAGCCGGCTGATTCCGGACGGTTGGAGTCCCGCGCACCATCCGCGGCCGGCTGAGATGCGTGCGCTGTTCACCGACGCCGGCTTCACCGTCAGCAAACAACATCGGGTGCGCCGGCCCGCCGCGACGCTGGTCGTCTCGGACCTACTGACGGTGGGAATCAAGCCGTAAACCGGGCTAGGCTGGCGTGTTATGGGGTCGGCGCAGGCGGCGGGGGTGTCGGCAGCGCTGGTTGTCGCGGGCTGCTTCGCGGGCACCGGCATCGCCCAGGCCGCGCCCACGCCTTCGCCTGCCCCCACTCCGCCACCGGCATCCGCTGCCCCGCCGGCACCCAAAACCGTCATCGACAGCGACGGCAGCTACGCGGTGGGAACCGACATCGTGCCCGGTGTCTACCGCAGCGCGGGTCCGGTCGAAGGCAGCGTGTGCTACTGGAAGCGGGTCAGTGGCGGCAAGATCATCGATAACGCGTTGACCAAAAAACCTCAGGTGGTGCAGATCGAGCCGACCGACACGCTGTTCAAGACCGATCGCTGCCAGCCGTGGCAGATGACCACCTGCCCGCCGGACTGCGCAGACACTCAACAGCCACCGCCTGGCCTGCCCGGCGTGTTGAAAGGCTTCCTACCGCAACCCCAGCAACCCCAGCAACCCCAGCAAGCTCCGCAACCGCCGCCACCGCCGAAAGCCCCCGCCCCGGGCGGGGGCTGATCAGAAGATGCCCGGCACCTCGTCCGGTATGGATTGCAGCGTCTGCTCGATCACCATGACCTCGTAGCCGTGCCGCGGCTCGTCGGCCAGCAGCGCCAATACCACCAGTGGAAGCTCACCGTGACCCCCGTGACAGAAGTACCTGCGTCACGGTATCCGCGGGTGCACCGACGACCAGGGGTGCGCCGATTCCAGTTGGGCGGCTACCCGGATGAGGACGTCCTCGCGGCCGTAACCGGCGGCCAGCTGGACGCCGATCGGGAGGCCCTCGGCGTTGCGGTGCAGCGGCAGGCTGATCGCCGGCTGCCCGCTCATGTTGAACGGCGGTGTGAACGCGGCGAACCGCCCGGACCGGCGCATCGGCGCGGTCGGCTCCCCGGGATTGGTCTCGAACTCCGTCAGCGGCAGTGGCGGCTCGGCCAGCGTCGGTGTCAGCAGCAGGTCCCAGCCGTCCGCCCACCACTGCTGCAGCGCACGCCGGAAGGCCCAGCCCGCCGCCTCCGCCGTGGCGTAGTCGACGGCGGTCAACCGCCGCGCCTGCTCGACGAGCGCCCAGTTCACCGGCTCCAGGTCCGCCGCCGTCACCTCGCGTCCGAGTGTCTCGCCGACCTGGCGCGCGGCCATCGCCATCTGCGTCGCCCACAATGCCATGAACTTGTAGGCCAGGGTGGTGTCGGCGAGGCAGGCCGGCCACGCCGGCTCAACCGTGTGCCCGAGTCCCTCCAGCATCGACGCCGCGGCATGCACCGCGGATCGGCAATCCTCGTGCAGGAAGTCGCCGCGCGGATGCACGTCCAGCAGCCCGATGCGCAACCGCCCCGGGTCCGCACCGACCTCGTCGGCGTACGGACGCTGCGGCGGCGCCGCGATCACGGTGTCGCCGATACCGGGCCCGCGCACCGTGTCGAGCAGCGTGGCGGTGTCGCGTACCGTGCGGCTGACGCACAGTTCGACGCCCAGCCCCGCCTCGGCGCGCACCGGCCCGACCGTGATCCGGCCTTGACTCGGCTTGAGTCCCACCAGCCCGCAACACGACGCCGGTATGCGGATGCTCCCGCCGCCGTCGGAGGCGTTGGCGAACGGCACCATCCCGACGGCCACCGCGACCGCGGAGCCGCCACTCGACCCACCCGACGTGCGGTCCAGCGCCCACGGGTTGCGGGTCGGCCCCCAGGCCAGCGGCTGCGTGGTGGGCAGGCTGCCGAACTCCGGGGTGTTGGTCCGCCCCGCGATGACCAGCCCGGCCGCTTTGAAACGGGCGACCAGCGTGGTGTCGGTGGCGTCGACCTTGCCGGCCCGCTTCAGCGCACCGTTGCCGTTCGACATGGTCTGGCCGGCAAAGCTGGTGAAGAGGTCCTTGAGCAGGAACGGGACACCTCTGAAGGGAACGGACGGGCCGGCGGGCAGGTCGGGGCCGGCGGCCACCGACCTGGCGTGGTCGAACCACTCAATGACCACAGCATTCAATGCCGGATTCGACTGCTCGATCCGCTCGATCGCCGCGTCCAGCAGTTCGCCCGGCGTAACCTCACCCTTGGCCACCAGTTCCGCCTGGCCGGTGGCATCCATCCACCGGGTCTCCTCGGCGAGAGTGCTCACGGCTTCCGGTTTACTTCGCGGCGTATCGGTCACGCAGCTTGGTCAGGGATGCCTCGATGCCCTTCTCGTTGGCTTTGACCGAACCCGTCAGCTGGTAGAACGCCCGTTTGAGCGGACCGGCGTCGTGATAGTCGAACGTCTCGGTGACCCGGGTCAGGGTCGGTGACAGCGACTCGAATTCCCATCGCCAGCGGTGGCCCTCCGGGTGGCGCCATTCGACCACTTCGTTCGGCTGGAGCGCGGTCACTCGGCTGGTGATGCGATACGGCACGCCGTATATCTTCATGTTCGTCGAAAACTTGGACCCGACAGTAACTTCCGCTGGTACCCTGATGTTGTCGCGAACCGTGCCTGATCCGTCCAGCTCACGGTGGCGGCGCGGATCAGCTGCCATTGCGAACAATTCGGCCGCCGGCGCGGCCACCTCGACCGCCCGGCTGACCCGCCGGGGTCCCGCGTCGACAACAGTGACGGTCATCGTGTCTCCCTTCACATACCCCACGATGCTTGCAGATCGAGACTACGCTTCAGCCCACCTTCAGAGATTCAGTCCGGAGAACATCACCCGGCCGGGGTCATACTTCTGCCGCACGGCGCTCAGCCGGGCTAGATTCGGGCCGAAGTACCGCGATGCCGGCTGGCCTGCCTCAAGGTAGTTCACATAGCCGCCAACCGAATACGGCCGCACCATCTGGTGCGCGGTGTTCAACCAGTCGGTCGCCGCCGCCGGGGAACCGGACGTCTCCACGTACCACTGCACCAGCGCGGACTGCCGACGCCACGGAAAGGCCGTGGCCCCAGGTGCCACGCTGGCCAGCGCCCCGTCGAGTGCATGCATGATCACCAGCAACCGGCCCGCTCCGCGCGGAAACGCGTCGGCGGCAGACGCGATCGCCGCAGCGGCGGGCGCGGTGATGGCCGGCAGAACATCGGATCCGCCGACATATCCCAGCGGCGACGGAGTGAGGTTTCCGACGGCCAGATGCCGCACCAGCTCCATGCGGTTGAAGGTGTGGTTGTCGGTTCCGGCCGGTTGCATGCCAACGGCCGAAACGATGGCGTTCGCCACGCTGCCTCCCGACCCGACCGGGCAGGTGGCCAGAATACGGCCCGGCATACCCGGCGCGTCGGTGGAGCAGTCCGCCAGTGCCCAGCTGTTCCGGTCGGCGGTGCGCAGCCAGTTCTGCCAGCCGACCAGGACCTGCGCGAACGACTGGGGTGCGAAGTTGAGGTTCACGACGTCGACGTCCCCGGTGGGGAACGTGGCGAAGGTCAACAAGGTGGTCGCCCCGAAGTTGCCACCACCGCCGCCCCGCAACGCCCAGAGCAGATCGGGGTTGCTCGCCGCGGAGGCGGTGACCGCCTGGCCGCCGGGCAGCACCACCGACGCCGACGTCAACGCGTCACAGAGCAGGCCGGCGTGCCGGGAATCGGCGCCCAGCCCGCCGCCCAGGGCGTGCCCCGCGGTGCCGACCGTCGGGCAGGTACCCGTCGAGACGCCGCGGCCGTGCTCGGCCAGCGCCTGGTGCAGGGCATACAGGCCGGTCGCCGGGGTTACTGCGACCTGCCCGGTGGCTTCGTCGTAGCTGATTCCCCCGGGCAGCTCGCGCAGGTCGAGCACCATGGTTCCGTTCGCCGTGGACGCCCCGATATAGGAGTGCCCGCCAGCGCGGGGAGCGACCTTGAGGTTGTTGGCCGCAGCGAAGGCCATCGCCTTCTGCACGTCTTCCGGTGATCTCGGGATAACCACCGCCGCCGGGGTCAAGTCGTTGTAATTGGTGTTGAAAACCTGTTTGGCCGCTCCGAATTGGGGGGCGTCCGGTCGTAACACCTGCCCGTCGATGGCTCCGGAAAGACCGTCCCACGCGGAGGTGTTCGGATCGGCGACCGCCCGAACCGAGCCTAAAACCGCGCCGGCGGCTAACGCTCCGGCCGCACCCCGCAGAAACGTCCGGCGGGAGATCTCAGGCGTCTCACGCTCCAATGTCGGGCTTCCGCGATTGCGTCACGTCCCGCATTGTCAACCACGCGGCGGCAAAAACCGCGGTGCCACATGACGTGTCGCGTGACCACTCGAACGTGCACAGAGTCGGCCTCGGTGACTTAGCTCGTGGTGTCACCATCCGTCCTGTGCACAGCGGACCGGTGGTCTTTGCGCAGCACCGGCTGAGCTATATTGGCTCGGTTATCGTCGTGCCCTGGCAATTGGACCTCCACAAGACCATCGTCACCGAATACTCGACGCACGAACGGCACGTGCGACCCCGGGTGCGAACGACCTACCGGAGCAGGAAGGCCCCGCCTTGACCACGCCGACCGTCGCAGTGTTCAGCGCACGCGAACGAACCGACTGGCCGTCCACCCGCCGGCAGCACCCCGGTGTGACGCCGAGAAGTGGCGTCGGCACCAAGGCCCGCGTCGCGCGCGAGTCGGCGTAGTCAGGTCCGCGCATATGCAAGGACTAATCGTCGACGAGGCGCAGCGCGCGTATTCCGGGGACTGCCCGGCCGATTTAGGTGACAACATCCGTACGCAGCTGCAACGGTACGGCGTCAATGACGTCATAGATCTGCGTACCGATGATGACCTCAGTGAGCTGTTGGACGAATGCCCTTCCCAGAACGACGTGATAGTGATCTGTTCTGGCCGGCAGCTGACACCCTCGGTGGCGCGTCTGCTGACGGTGCGATCGGTGCGTACACCATCGCATTTCGTCGTGTGGAACCCCGGCGACAGCGGTCGTATCGTTGCCGCCCGTTTGGCATCGCCCGATCTGCTCCAAATGAATTGCCGCAGTGCGTGGGACTTCGAAGATGAGCTGCAGAAAATTGTCGACATCAAGAAGCTGCATCGGTACACGTTGGAGGACATCATTGCCAACGACGCCATTCGCGTTGGGGGGTCGTTCGCCACATCGGGTGTGCAGCCGTACTTTCGCAAACAAGCGCATGGCCGTGGTTCACTGAAGCTGCGCGACGAGGCGCGTTTCTACGAGCAGCTCCCGGCTCCGTTGGTCAACCCCTATCCAGAAGTGTTGTTCTCCCGTACAAAAGCTGATTCGGTCCAGCTGGGCCTGGAATACGTTGCCCACCCCAACCTTCGCGATTTGCTGCTCAATCTCCAGATCACTCCCGCTCGCGCAGCCGCGGTACTCGAGCAGGTACTCGACTACGAGTACAACCACGCTTACCTGAGCTATCTGGGTGAAACGCCGCGGGGCTATGTTCAGGACTATCACTTCGACCGCGTCTGGAACCGCCTCGCGGTAACCATCGATCTGGATCCCGACTTTGCTCCCCTGATACACAGTCCCCGGCTGCAGATCAATGGGCGGGTGATTTCAAATATTCCGGCAATGCTGTACCAACTGGAGCAAGACGCCGGCGTGGTCGCAGAATTGACGCCACCTGGAGTATCGCCACACATTCACGGTGATCTGCACTTGGAGAATATCCTGTACGACCAGGAGTCGGATAGATTTTGGCTGGTCGACCCACGGGGCTATCCCGCCTGCGACATATACTATGACCTCGGCAAACTGTCGCACAGTTACAACCGGCACTACGACCTGCTCCACGAGGGCCGCCACGAAATCGGCCACTACATCAGCGGCGATACTGCGGTTTTGGAGTTAAGGCTGAATTCTCCGCATCTCGAAGACGTATACAACCAGCTGGGCCAGGCAATGCAGAGCATCGTCACCAGGGTCCTGCGGACAGACAGCGAACAGCTGAATTCCCGCACCATGTTCAACGAGGCCATGCACTTCTGCTCCGACATGCCGTTCCACATACACCCCGACGCGTCGCCGAACGTCGCGGCGGCCATATACGCCACAGGTGCGTCGCTGCTTGCGGATGTGCTACAGGAATTTTCGATCGACGCGGACCCCTGCGAAGAGGATCACCACCGCGGGCTGAGGCGCATGAACGAGGTGGCTCGCAACACCTGGCGGCTGGACGGTTAGCAAGGCTCGGCGGGAAGGAACCATGCACGACGTCCACGCGCAACTGGTCGTCTTCGACCTCGACGGCACACTGTTGGATGCCGACCACCCGATTTCGGGTGCAACTGCTCGGGCTCTGCGCACACTGCCGCAGCGCGGGCTCCAGGCAGCCTTCGCCAGCTCGCGGCCGCTCGCATCGGTCGAGTTGTTCGCCCGACGAGTGGGCGTGGCGACGCACCTCATCGGATTCAACGGCGCACTAGCCGTATCCGTCGATGGGCGCCGGTTGGTCGAGGAGAGCTTCGTGCTGGATGCGCGGCTCATAGAACTGCTTCGCGGGTTCGCCCGTGACGGCGGTCTGGTCAACGTTTATCGCCGATCGCATTGGCTGGCGGTGGGCCCCGCCGCGGCCATCGACCACGAGGAGCGAGCGACGGGCCTGGCGGCCGATTCACGATCCCCTGCCAGGGCTCTCGCGGATCTTGATGGCAGCCCTGTCCTGAAGATTATGTGTCGCGGCAGCGAATCCGCCTGCAGACAGGTGGTTGACGCAGTGGACGAGTTCTCGGCTTTGACGGCGGTCTCCGCCGGACGGGATTGCTGCGATATCCAGGCGAACGGTGTCGACAAGGCGCGCGCGGTTCGAGAACTCTGCCACCACCTCGACATCGCACCGGGTGGTGTCGTGGCGTTCGGGGACAGTGACTCCGACGCCGCGATGCTGCAGATGGTCGGCTACGGTGTGGCGGTGGGTGCGGCGAGTGCCAGGGCCAAAACGGCGGCACGCGAGCTCATCGCCGGCCCGGGATCGAACGCGGTAGCCCAATGGCTGGACAGAATCACGACGGCGAGCTGACGACTCATTAATCGCCATGGTAACACCGGTCGAAAAGCCCACTGACGTACTGGTCTTGGGTGCGAGCGGGCGCGTCGGTGAGGCGTTGGGGCGCCTGCTTCCCGGATACGGGTTCGCCGTCCGAAGTGTGTCGCGGAAAGCTGCGACGCCGGACACCGCCGGCGTCGACGTCTGTGATCAAAACGGGCTTGTGGCGTGCATCGAGGGGATCGACCCGCGTGTCGTCGTCTACGCCGCGGCAGTAGCCGATCCGGACCGCTGCGAAGACGACCCGTCGACGTCCTACGCCGTCAACGTGATTGGCGCCGGCTGGGTGGCCGAGGCGGCGGCGAAGACAGGCCGTCGGGTTGTCTATTATTCGTCGGACTACGTGTTCGGACAGCCCGGCAGATACTTAGAGGACGCACCGGTGATGCCGCTGCAGGTCTACGGCCGGCACAAAGCCGAGGCCGAGAAACTCGTGTTGAGCCAGGGCGACAACATGGTGATCAGGCTGCCAATGCTGTTCGGTAGCAGAGACTTTGTTGCCGAGACCGTCGAAGCGCTGGTCCGCAAAACGCCGCTGGTCCGCGACGATCGGCGGCGTTATCCGATTTCGGTCGAGCACGTCGCCCGCGTAACGGGCACCGTCATCACGACGAAGGCCCCGCCTGGCATCTATCACGCGGCCGGTGTCGACGTGGTGACGAAATCCGAGTGGGCCGCCTACATCGCCGGGTTGCTCGGTAAGGCGCTGCCCCCGGCCGCGGTATCCACCACAGGCCCGATTGCGCGCCGGCCGTTGGACATCGAGCTGGCCACCCGGCATCGGCAGATGCGCACCCGGCAGGGAGAGCTGTGGGCGGCTACCCGTGCGCGGGTTGCCGAACTGGCTGGCTGAGGAACGCGGTTTCGCTGCCGATGCGGGGTGCGATCAAGCGACTCGGCGCGGTCGTGTCAGCCATGGGCCGTTCGACAACCAAGCCACGGGATCGCTGGTCAGGTGTCGGGGCGCTCTCCGTCTCCAGTGATTCTGCACCCCGCCAGGCGGCCGGCAGCAAGCGATGAGCGGCCGCCAACGCAAGGAGTGCTGCGCCGGCCGATCCCACGCCCTGGGCCCAGCCGAGTGGGCCGACCGGGGTGCAGCCGAGCAGTTGGCTGATCCCAGGGGTGCCGATCATCAACGCGAAGGCGCCAAACGAGCCAGCGGAGGTGAGCAGCACCAGCGGGGCGTGCGAGTCGACCAGGGATTGGCCGAGTTCGGTGGTGACCAGCGAGATCAACGCCACTGTAGCCGCGCGTTGCGGTCGCCCGGTGAGCGATGCCATCGTCCACGCCGCGGTGGCCGCGGCCCCGGTGATGGCGCCGCGGAATGCCACCGCACGCATCAACCTGGGTTTGTCGATGCCGTTTGCGACGCGCTGCACCGGTCCCACCGGGGTGCTGACCGCTACTGAGGTGGCAGGCAGGGCGTCGGTAAGCATGTTCATCAGTAACAGCTGCCGGTTGTTCAACGGGGAACGGCCGGTGATCGCGGTGCCGACGACGCCGAAGATCACCTCGCCAACGTTGCCGCCGAGCAGCCCGGACACCGCCAACTGCACTCCGCGCCACAGCCGCCGGCCCTCGTCGATGGCGTCGGTCAGCGCACCGATGCGGCCGTCGGTGAGCACGATATCGGCTGTGGTGTGGGCTGAGTCGCTGCCGCGTGCGACGACACCGAGTCCGACGCTGGCGGCCCGGATCGCGGCGGCATCGTTGGCGCCGTCGCCGACCATGGCACACACCTTCCCGGCGCGCTCCAGGGTCTGGACGATCTGCACTTTGTTCTCCGGCGACATCCGGGCGAAGATCACCCGCTGGCACACGGCGCGTTCCTGGTCTTTGCGCGACAGGCCATTCCACTGCGATCCGGTGATCACCTGATCGGCGGTGACCGGTACGCCCAGTTCGGCGGCGATCGCGGTGGCGGTGACGGGGTGGTCACCGGTGATCAGCCGGATCCCTATGCCCCGGTCGGCCAGCGCAGCGAGCAGTTGGGGCGCTTCGGGGCGCGGGGTGTCGGCGATGCCGAGGAACCCGACCAGCGACAACCCGGAGCCGCACAATTGACTGATGCCGTCCGGGTCTTCCTTGATGGATTGCGCCTGCTCAGGGATGAGTTCGCGCTGCGCTACCGCGATCACCCGCAGACCCTGGGCAGCCAGGCCGGCCACGGTATCGTGCACGTCCGGGCCGACGCCCCGGCAGTTTGCCAGCACAACTTCCGGGGCACCCTTGAGGGTCAACTCCGCACCCGATACCGAGGCCGAGAACGCTCTACCGGAGCGGAAAGGCAGATGAGCGTCCGGTGCAAAGTCGGGGGTATCGCCGGCTGCGGCCTCGATGATGGCCTGGTCGGTGGCGTGGGCGTGGGCAGCGCCCTCGGGTGCCGGTGCGGCGTGTGCAGCGCAGCGCAGCACATCGGTGTCTGAATGCCGCTCTACCGGGTGCACCCGGATGACCCGAAGGCGGTTCTCGCTGAGCGTGCCGGTCTTGTCGAAGCAGACCACCTCCACGCGACCGAGTGCCTCCACCGACCGCGGAATGCGCACCAGCGCACCGGTCTTACTCAGCCGTTGTGACGATGCATGTTGAGCGAGGGTGGCCATCAGCGGCATGCCCTCCGGGACCGCCGCCACGGCGACTGCGATGGCGTTGCCCAGCGCTTGGCGAAGCCCGCCACCGCGCAGCAGTTCCAGCGCACCGACCAGTGCGCCGCCACCTGCGCTGGCCGGGAACGCTTGGCCCATCAGCTGGCTGAGCTGGTGCTGTAGGCCGACGACGGGCGGCTCACCGGTTGCCAGCTCGGTGGCCCGGCGCGCCTGGGTGTCGGCTCCGACGGCGGTGACCAGCGCAACCGCGGTGCCCGCCACCACCGTGGTGCCCGCATAGAGCATGCAGCGCCGCTCCGCGAGCTCAGCACCCGGTGTCGCCGCGGTCTGCTTGTCCACCGACAGCGACTCCCCGGTCAGCGACGACTCGTCGACCTCCAGATCCGTGGCCTCGATCACGCGCGCGTCCGCCGGGACCACCTCGTTGCTGCGCACCTCGATCACATCACCGGGCTGCAGCCGATCCGTGACGACCTCGCGGTAGACGGGCGCACCGGTTGGTCCGGCGACGACGGTGCGAGCCGGTGGGATCTGTCGTGCCAGCAAGCGGTTCAGTCGGTTCTCGGCCCGGAGCTGTTGGGCGGCCGCGAGCGTGCAGTTTCCGATCAGCACCGTGCTGACCATCATCGCGTCGATCGGTGAACCCAGCATCGCGGTGGCCGTCGAGCACAGTGCCAGCACCGGCATCAGTGGATCGGACAGCTCCGCTCGCACGGCCCTGGCGAACTGCCACACCGCATTCGGGGGTTGCACGTGTTCTGTGTTGCCCATGTTGGGGTCCGGTGGCGGCAATACCTCGCGGACCTGCTCAACCGACATCGCGTGCCACTCATGAGCAGGGGCCGGCTTCGGGACGGGCGTGCGGGCGGCCCGGCGGGCCAGCAGGTATCCCGACAGCAACCCGGCAACGGAGCCGAGGGTCACCGGTCCGCCCGGGCCACGCCCGCCCCGGGCACCGGGCACCATCAGCACCGCACCCAACGACGATGCGCCGGTAGAGATCGCGATACCGCGTGCGGTCGCTTCCCGAGCCGCCGGCAGGGCGTGCAGCACCCGCCAGGCGCCAGCCAGGTCGGCCAGGATCAAATCCGCGTCCCAGGGCGGTGCGGTGTCGGTGTTCGGCATGATTCCCAGGGCCACATCCGCAGAGCACAACGCCTGCGCACCCGAGGAAGACAGCACCGCCACGGTGCGCCCGTCCTGCTGCAAATCGGTCAGCGCGGCGGCCAGCGCCTCGTCGAACGCTGCGTCACCCTCGCCGTCATCGACCGGCCGCAGCTCGTCGAACGCAGGCCGCAGATCGCCCAAGAACCCGGCGTCGAGTGAGACTATGTCCACGCCGGCCACGCGTGCTTCGGCCAACAGCGCCGACGCCAACCGGTGGTGCGCAGGTGTGACGAGCGCCTCGATCGCTCGCGTTCGGCTAGCCCGGCTAGCCCCTCGGACCCCGCTAACCGGATGCCAACCCGGGCTCAGGCCGGGCTGATCGCG
The DNA here is from genome assembly GCF_057473605.1 of Mycobacterium sp. TH-M82. Classification (NCBI taxonomy): domain Bacteria; kingdom Bacillati; phylum Actinomycetota; class Actinomycetes; order Mycobacteriales; family Mycobacteriaceae; genus Mycobacterium; species Mycobacterium sp. TH-M82. The sequence goes on from NZ_JBYCKY010000352.1 coordinate 15,993, forward strand.
CAGGGCCTGCGCCTTGCGCCAGGCCGCGGCGAGCTGGCTGTCGCCGGCACCGCGAACACGCACCACCCGCAGTTGGTCACTGCAGAGCACGCGCGGGTCGATGAGCACAGTGTCGACCTTGTCGAGGCAGCGCAGACCCTCCCGCCGCAGCGGCAGCACCCCGTGCTTTTCGGCCAGGCTCTGTGCAAGCGTCGCCGCGAACGACTCGGTTGTGGTGCGCATGGCTCTCGGTGCGGCTACGACCGCCGCGTTCGAAGCCATGGCGACGTTGCGGTTGATGACGCCGACCAGACTTGCGCCGATCACCTGCGTGATCGCCATGCGCTTGCCGTGGCGTTCGGCCGGTCCGGGCGGCAGCGGCACCGGGCGCGCTGGCCAGCGGGTGTCCGGTTGGTCGGCGTAGCGCGCCAGCTCCGGTTCAAGGCGACTCCACGCTTGCGCTGCGGCGTGGTTCTCCGCGGCCTTGATGGCCTGCATCGCCAGGTCGACCGAGAGCGCCGCCGGGGACAAGGTGGCGATGCGCGCGCCGAGGGAGACCAGCAACAAGACGGTGTCGGTCGCCCCGATGCCTATCCGGTCTCCCAGCAGCCGACGTACCCATGGTTGATAGTTCGCGAACGCCGCTACCGCGTCGACGGCGACCGGTGCTGCCGGTAACCGCAGCGCTCGGCCCACCACCGCGATGGCCAATCCGGTGGCGTTGGCAGCGACCATCGCCCCCCGGGTGACCATCAGCAGACCATCACCTGGCAGGCCGGCCGCATGAGTGCCGCCGTTGGCCTGGGGGCACTGCCGTTCGGCGTCATCAACGGCGCGACACACCTCGCCCAGCGATGTCTGGTCGCCGTCGAACTCGACGACGACCCGCGACAGTGGATAATTCAGGCTGACTTTCGTTACGCCGGGCCGGGATTGAAGCGAGTCGAGCACTGCGCGTCCGCGTTCTGCGCCGTCAGGGCTGTTCAGGCCACGCACCTCGACCCACGCGCGGCCCTCACCACACCAATGGCGCCGGGTGAGCGCCGAAACAGCACCCTCGCCGGACAGCAGCTTGGCGCCTTGCCGGGCCGGTGCGGCAGCGATGTCGACACTTGCAGCGACTATCGTCCCCACAGCTTCCGCGGCGGCGGATGCACTGCGGACCGCCGCGTCCACGGTTGTGGCGGTTGCCTGGATTCCCATCGTGATCACACGCAGCGGCCGGAATGTTCGGATCACTTCGCTACCACCCAATCGCAGAGAACCAACCCGGCAGGCGCTCCAAGTCGTCCACCCGGTTCGGACGTTGACCCCGTTGCTCGGAGCGACCCCGATCCTGCAATAATTTCGTTGATTACGCAAGTGGTAGAATGTTAGAGCGTATGGAACCCGTGATCAGCGGTGCGGCACACTAGACATCACTATGGCAAAACACGCAGAACGGCCATTCGAAGTCACTACTTCAGTCGGCCGATCCGACGAGCCGACCCAGCCGCAGCTAGCCTCGGCCGCAGGCACTTTCACGCTCCTCGGCAGCCCAGCACGGTTACACGTGCTCTGGCTGGCCGCCCAAGACGCCTACGACGTGACAACGCTGGCGGAACGCACCGGCCTCGGCGTGGCCACCATGAGCCAACACCTGACAAAGCTGCGCCTCGCGGGCCTGATCAGCGCACGCCGAGAAGGCCGCCGCCACATCTACACCGTCGACGACCCGCACATCCTCACCCTGATACAGCAGATCTTCGCCCACATCGCCCCCGACGGCAGCCTCGCGCCCGACCCGCCACTCAATCGCTGAGCCGCCCTTGGCCGATCGAAACGTAGGTTCTCACGGTTCACTGCACTGGCTCGCTCTGCTGGCGATGGCGTTTGCGATTTGTCTTACCTTTTCCGCGCTGCGGGCGGCAGGGTCAGTTTTCACGTGCCGCTGACACTATGCTCCACCGATCCGAACCACCGCCGTAGAATCGGAACGTCACCAGCACGTACAGCAAGCGAGCACTGGAGCGCCTTCGCGAGCACAGGGACGACATCGGCGCTGTGCTCACCAGGTACGGTGCCAGCAACCCACGGCTTTTCGGATCGGTAGCCCAAGGCACCGCTGGCCCGGGCAGCGACGTCGACATTCTGCTGGACCTCTCCGAAGCAGGACCAGGTAGCCGACTGTCGCGACTGTCCGGCATTCGTCTCGAACTAGAAGAATTGCTCCAGATGTCCGTTGACGTCGCCTACGACGGACTGCTCAAAAAGGGCGTATCCGAGTCGGCGCGCGGGCAGGTCATCGCCTTGTGACCAGATCCGCCCGAGGCCGCTTGACCGACCTTCAGGCAGCGATCGCCAAGGTCTACGACTGCCGGCCGTCCCTGAAAGGCCAGCATGCCGACATGGCGGTATCGGCGATACTCCGCGAGATCGGCGTCTTCGGAGAAGCGGTGAACGCCCTTCCAGAAGGCGTCACCGCCAACCAAACGGCCGGACATCTCTTGGCGCCAGATCGCCGCGATGCGGAATTTCCTTGTTCATGAATACTTCAACATCGACTCGGCCGTCGTGGAAGACGTAATCACAAACGATCTCGGTCCGCTGAACACCGCGGTCACGGCGCTGCTTGACATCACCGAAGGCGGCGGCCAGACCGATGATCCTGCTCACTGAGAAGCCCCTACCATGCAATCGAAAACCGCGCCGAAACCGCCGCTACGGTGTCTCACCACCGCTTCAAATTTGAAGTCCATTGGAAATCATCCGTGAGATTTTGAAGTCTGGCGTGAGATCCTACAAACTGCGCGATCACCGCGCCATGTTGGTGAACCGCGACAGGTGCAGTTGATGGGCCACCGTGACCGTCTTCGTCGGCCCGTTGCGGTGCTTCGCCAGAATCAGATCCGCCTCACCACCCCGAGGATCGTCGCGTTCGAACGCATCCGGCCGGTGCAGGAGAATCACCATGTCGCTATCTTGCTCCAAAGAGTTGTGAACTGAAATACCCTGTGCTACAAAGTTATTCGTATCAGGAACAGTTCCGTCATAGACGTCCTGTGTGCCGATGCTAGTGATGTCCACGATTTTGTCCCAAAACACATCGCTTACTGCCAGGGCGTGCAGCTCCATGTCCTCGAGCAGAGTGGCCGCGCGATGCAACCGGGAGCGACTCGGTGCATGTTTCCACAGAGTTGATCCGCAAAACTGGATACCCATGGCGGACGCAAACTGCCGATGTGTCACTTTTTTGGCGGCGAGAACTTCTCTTACCCGCGCCCAGACTTCCTTCGGCACTGTGTCCAGGTTGGGGTTGCGGGCCAAGTCCTCAAGGTGAGGGAGCACTTCTCTGGCCGCGATTGCCTTTTCCCCCTGAGCACCGACATGATGCAGAAACCTGACCTGATTCTCCGCGCCGTAAATATGCAGGTTCCACGAGTCGCGGTAACCAACCTTGCGTATTCGCTTGATGCGGGCGAAAACGCCCGCCCGCAGCAGAAGGACTGCCATGTCATCGATGAGCCGCCGACTGGTTGACGCATAGTAGATCCGCGCTTGGCCGATCTTTTCATCCCACCGCACCGAGCCATCGGTCGCCCACAGATGCCGTATGAAAAGTGCGATCTGATCGTTGGGCAATGCGAAAACCGAATGTGGCACGAACTTTTCGTGGCTCCGCTTGCCGAACAAGCCAAGCCCATCCAGCCACGCCGCAATCGGATTCCGCCGCCCGCGCGTCAAGTGAAAGGGCGCAGGCAACCGCAGCGTCGTGCACCGCGCCGCCGGGTAGTCATCGCGCACCGCGGTCACACCGAAGTGCTCGGCGGCGGTCGTCACGGCGGCAAGGTTGGCCTCGTCGATGCTCGCGTAGCGGATCGGCTGGTTCTTGACACACGACCCGTCGCCGATCATGTGTGCCAGCAGTATCACTTCCTCGTCCGGAAGTCGTTGCGTCTGCACCGGCTCGGGCACCCGCCGCGGCACCGCCAGCCGATCGCCGACCTTCAGCTCCCCCATGGGAGTCCACCCGTCCAGCGTCAGGAACGGATGGTTCGCCGTGGCTTCCACTTCGCGGCCGGACGCCAGCCGGAGCTTGAACACTTCCCGGTGACCACTGGGGAAGACGTTGGTCATCGGCCGGGCCACCATCCGCAGCTGCTCGTCCAGCGACCATACCAGCGGGCGCTCGCCGGTGCGCAGCAGCTCACCCAGCGTCACCTCAGCGCCGGTGTCGGCCAGCAGGATTCGTGTCGAAGCGGTCAAACAGCCCGACTCGCGCAGGTCGGCCAGCATCGGCTTCTTGTCGGTGCGCTGCTCGGGCCCGCGGTTGAGCTGGCTGATGGCCACGACCGGAACTTCGAGTTCTTTGGCCAGCAGCTTGAGGTTGCGGGAGAACTCCGACACCTCCACCTGCCGCGACTCGAACTTCTTGCCCGAGGTCATCAGCTGCAGGTAGTCCACCACCACCAGGCGCAGGTCGGCTTTCTGGCGCAGCCGCCGCGCCTTGGCGCGGATCTCCATCATGGTCAGGTTCGGCGAGTCGTCGATGTACAGCGGGGCTTCGCTGATCTGACTCATCCGTCGGGCCAGCCGGGTCCAGTCGTCGTCGCTCATCCGCCCCGACCGCATATCGGCGAGCTTGATCTTCGCCTCGGCGGACAGCAACCGCATCACGATCTCGGACTTGCTCATCTCCAAAGAGAAGATCACGCTGGCCATCTGGTGCTTGATCGAACACGACCGCATGAAGTCCAAACCCAGCGTCGATTTGCCCACCCCCGGCCTGGCCGCGACGATGATCATCTGGCCGGGGTGCAGGCCGTTGGTCACGTCGTCGAGGTCGTGAAAGCCGGTCGGCACGCCGCGGGCCAGGCCGCCGCCGGAGGCGATGGCATCGATCTCGTCCATGGTCGGTTGCAGCAGGTCTTCCAGCGGGACGAAATCCTCGGACAGCCGCCGCTCGGTGACCTCGTAGATCT
>NZ_JBYCKY010000353.1:0-3824 GCF_057473605.1 Mycobacterium sp. TH-M82
TGGCTGTGACAGTCTGGATTGGCCCCAGGAGGGCGGCTTGAAGTGGCCCCACCTGTGTGGCGACGGAGTGTCGTTGTGACGGTCTGATTTGGCCCCACCTCACCTGTGATCGGTGGTCCGATAACCCAGGATCACTGTCACGTGAAGGTGGAGGCTGGAAGATGAGGTCAAGGGTGGAGCAGTTCGCGGATATTCGCCGTGATCGTCGGGTTGATGGCTTGTCGATTCGGGCGTTGGCCGATAGACATGGCGTGCATCGGCGCACGGTGCGTCAGGCGTTGGAGTCAGCGATCCCGCCGGTGCGTAAGACGCCGCAGCGCGTCGCGCCTCGGTTGGAGCCGTTCAAGGCGGCGATCGACGAGATGTTATGTGCTGATTTGGATGCGCCGAAAAAGCAGCGTCATACCGCGCGGCGGGTCTTGGCCCGGTTGGTGGATGAGCATGGGGCGGTGGGATTGTCGTATTCGACGGTGCGAGATCATGTTCGCAAGCGCCGGCCGCAGATCTTTGCTGAGGCGGGCAAACCGCTGGAGCCCGGCTATGTGCCGCAGACCCATCCGCCCGGCGCGGAGGGCGAGGTCGATTTTCATGATCTGTGGGTGATCCTGCGTGGGGTCAAGACCAAGACCGCGTTGTTCACCATGCGGTTGAGCTATTCGGCGCGTGCGGCGCATCGAGCGTATTTGACTCAGGGCCAAGAGGCGTTTTTGGAGGGCCACGTCTATGGGTTTGGCCGGCTGGGCGGGGTGCCGTGCGGAAAGGTGCGCTATGACAACCTGACCAGTGCGGTCAATGAGGTGTTTCTGACTTAACCGCAGAGATCGCGTGGAAAATTACCCAACTCATGGCGTCTCCCCGGTGGGGTTGGTGTTGGCGCGATGGTAGTCGATTCGGCGTTGCCGGGCTTGGTCGAGGCCGTCGCGGCGGGCCTGGCGGATGGCCTCGCCGCGGCCGCGGTGTTCATCGTTGGGTGTGACATACCCGATCGCCTCGTGCAACCTCACCGTATTGTATTCGATTCGCACTCTGGCCAATTCGGCTTCCAGGACATCTGGGGCGTCGATGGTCTCCAGGTGGGGCCACTCGCCTTTGATGTGCCCGAAGAACGATTCGATCCACGCCTGGTCTTGAGGCACCCCGGGGCGTCCGTGGTGCTGGACGATGGCCATCAGGGCCATGAAGGCGCGGGTGTCGTGGGCGGTCATCGGTGAACCGTTGTCCGACACCGCGAGCAGGATCGGCCGGCGCGGGTCGTCGGGGTCGAGGTCGAGGCGTTCATCGGTGAGCAGCTCCAGCAGGCCTTCGGCTTCAAGAGCCGCCTCGAAGATCACCTTGACCTGGGTGGCGGTCTCTTCCACGCTGACCAAAGTGTCGATCCACTTACGGCTGACCATGTCCACGATGGCAAACACGATGCGGCGGGCTCGGGTGAAGTGGGTCGCGTCCCAGATCCAGATCCGGTTGGGCTCCCAGACCAGCCAGTCCGGCCACGGCCTGCGCTCGGAGCGGCTGCGCGGCGCCGGCTCGGGCAGGGTGAGTCCGTGGGTGATCAGCACCCTCCGCAAACTCGACGGCGACACCCACACCAGGTGCTCGTAGGAGCCGCGGTGGGCCAGCTTGCGATGTGAGCGGTCCATTGGACCCCAGCGTTGCACCAGGTCGAGGATCGCGGTGATCTCCTCGGGCAGCAGCGCGTGCACGGGGTGCCCGCCAGGGGCGGCGTCGACCAGTGTGCCGGTGTCGCGGCGTCGTGCCCGCCAACGGTGCACCCGCGAATCGGAGACACCCCATAGGCTGCATGCCCAGCTGTGGGCGAACCCGGCGGCGACCGCCTCATCGACGGTCTTCAGGACGGTTTCTTTGACCTCGGCGGGGACCCGCGCCGGCACCGACCCGGTCAGCCCCAACCGGATTTTCCCCGCACAACCGCCAGCTCGATGGCCTGGGCCTTGACCGCTTCGGTCAACTGCGCGATCTCCGAGCGTGCCGCTTCGAGCTGCCAGTCGCGTTGCCTGCCAGGCCGTCCCGGCTTGCGGGCCAATGCGGCCAGGGCGGCGTCTTTGACCGTGCGTCGGATGCCGATCACCGTGGACACGTCCACGCACCACTTGCGGGCGGCCTCTGCTTGGCTGATCTCCCCACTGGTGATCTGCAAGAAGATCTCCCACTTGGTCTCCGCAGACAACTTCGATGGCCGACGCCGGCCTTTGCTGGACTCCGACATGAACCACTCCTCTCGGGCTACCCGAGAAGACTCCCAGCATTGGGTAATTTCTCATGCCGATCTCTGCGGCGAAGTCAGACGCAAACCATCAAGCAGGTGCTCTTTGGGCGCTCGCGGCAGGAGAACGAGCGTTGGATTTCGTTCAAATCGCACTATGGTTTTGAGGCGTGGTATTGCCAGCCCGGCCATGAGGGCAGCCACGAAAAGGGCGGCGTGGAGGGCGAGGGCGGGCGGTTTCGTAGAAACCACTGTGTCCCCATGCCTGTCGTCGACTCGATTGACGAGCTCAACGCGCTGCTGGAGGTCGCCGACGACGCCGATGACGCCCGCCGTGTGGGCAACCGGTCAACCAGTGTGAGCCAGGACTGGGCGTTTGAGAAGACGCTGTTGCGCCCGTTGCCGAGCGAATCATTCGATACCGCATTGACTTTGACGCCTCGGGTAGACCGCTACGCGCAGGTGATGGTGCGCTGCAATCAATATAGCGTGCCGGCCCGCTTCATTGGCCATCGGCTTCAGGTGAAGTTATCGGCGTCGCAAGTCACTGTCTATTATCGCAATTCGCTGGTAGCACGGCATCAACGGGCGGTCGGCAAGGGCGCCAAAGTGCTGGACTTGGACCACTATCTTGAGATCCTGTTGCGTAAGCCCGGCGCACTGCCTGGGGCCACCGCGCTGGCCCAAGCACGGTCAGCCAAGGTCTTCACCGCCGAGCACGAGGCGTTTTGGGCCGCCGCCCGCAAAGCCCACGGTGATGCCGGCGGCACGCGGGCCCTGGTGGAGGTGCTGTTATTGCATCGCCACATCGAGCGCATCGATATGCTGGCCGGGATCACCGCGGCGCTGTCGGTAGGGTCCACCAGTGTTGATGTGGTGGCCCTAGAGGCCCGCAAGGCCGGCGAACGTCGCCGCGCGGTCGGCGGGCCAGACGGCGCCGACCAGGGCCGGTGTGTGGTGAGCCTGGCCGAGCATCGCTTGACGGCTGTGCCCGCCGATAATCGTGCGGCACCCTCGCTGAACAAATACGACACTCTGCTGGATCGCGAAACCTCATGACCCGGCGGCGCGGCGTCACCGAGCAGGCCGCGGTCGCCGCGATCGAGCAGGGTTGTCGCATTCTGCGGCTCCCGACCATCCGTGACCGCTTTGCCGAGATCGCCGCCGCCGCCGAACGCGAGCAACTGAGCTACCTCGGGTTTTTATCGGAGCTGGTGATTGCCGAATGCGACGACCGCACACAGCGTCGCGCCCAGCGGCGTATCCGTGACGCCGGCTTTCCTCGTCTAAAGCGGTTGGAGGAGTTTTCTTTTGACGCCAACCCGGCCATCAACCCCGCGGTGATTGGCCAGCTCGCCACCTGCGGCTGGGTCAAGGCCGGGCACCCGTTGTGCTTGATCGGGGATTCTGGCACCGGCAAAACTCACCTATTGATAGCCCTGGGCACCTTGGCCGCTGAAGCCGGCTACCGGGTGCGTTACACACTGGCCAGCAAGTTGGTCAACGAGTTAGTCGAAGCCGCCGACGACAAGCAACTCACCAAACTGATAAGCCGCTATGGCAGAGTGGACTTGATCCTCGTTGACGAATTGGGGTACTTGCA
>NZ_JBYCKY010000354.1:0-1210 GCF_057473605.1 Mycobacterium sp. TH-M82
GCCCCAGCGCAGCGTTCCGGTCATCGCCATCCCGGTCTGAAAGTAGGAGCAGGTGTCGTCCTGGCCGAAACAGGCGATCTTGCCGTTGTAGGTCGAAGCGCCCAGCGGCACCGGTGCCCGGGTGGGCGTCACGTCGAGATCAAGCTGCATCAAACGCCCAGCTTGATCGCAACCGGGCAGCCTCACCCGATAGGTGTAGGGCAGCAGGTGTCCGTCGGTGTCGCGGCAGGTCGCCCAGACCGCGGTACCCGTGCCGCTGCGGTAGCCGATGTCGAGATGCCCCGCAGCGGCGGACAGCTTCGGCGCAGCGTCCGGGCGCAGGCTGGCCGGGGGCATGTCGTAGTCGGTGTAGGTGCCGTACTCGCCGGTGTCGAGGTCGAACAGTGCCATGGTGTAGAAGTCGGCGACCACCGACCCACCCGGGCGGTTCCTGTTGACGATGGTCAGGAACGCGAACGCGCGGCCTGATAAATCGGTCGCGGCGGTGAGCCGGCCGGCGAGAAACCAGGTGTCGGACTCGTGGTCGGGGTGATCGCCTTCGGCGCGGGGGAATTCCAGCCGGCCGGGCACCAGCCAAAACGGGTACTGACGCCAATCTCCATGGTCCGGATCGGTCATTGCGCTGTTATGTTAGCGTCGGTGGTAAAGTCCCGTCCCGTTCATAAGGTGGTGTCCGATGACACGATCCGATCACCGTTTCTATGACGAACTCTTCATCGGCGGGCGTTGGTGCAAGCCTGCGACCGACAAGCGGCTCGCGGTGATCTCCCCGCACACCGAGCAGCCGATCGGGGAGGTTCCCGAGGCCGCCCCCGAGGACGTCGACCGGGCGGTCGCGGCCGCCCGCACCGCCTTCGACGACGGTCCGTGGCCGCGGCTGAGCCCAGACGAACGGATGGAGAAGGTCGAGAAGCTCGCCGCCGTCTACGGCAGCCATTTGGAGGAGATGGCCGACCTGATCACCGACGAGATGGGGTCGCCACGGCAGTTCTCCCGGCAGGGGCAAGCTGTCGGCGCGGCCGCGATGATGCACCTGGGCGTGGCGACCGGGCGGGAGTTCCCGTGGGTCGAGCGCCGCCACGGGCTGCTCGGCGAGGTCCAGCTGCGCCGGGCGCCGGTCGGGGTGGTCGGTGCCATCGTGCCGTGGAATGTGCCGCAGTTCGTCATCATGCCCAAGCTGATCCCGGCGTTGATCGCGGGCTGCACCGTC
>NZ_JBYCKY010000355.1:0-1586 GCF_057473605.1 Mycobacterium sp. TH-M82
GTCCTGGAAAGAACTGATCAAGGCGACTCAGAGCCAGCTCGACGCCACCGCCAAGTGACTGCAGCGGTCGCCCCCGGCGTCACCGGGCAGTGGCACAACCCGTTGCGGGACTATCGCGACAAGCGGTTGCCTCGAATCGCCGGGGCGTGCAGCTTGGTGATCTTCGGGGTCACCGGAGACTTGGCCCGCAAGAAGCTGATGCCGGCGGTCTATGACCTGGCCAACCGCGGTCTGCTGAACCCTCGTTTCGCTTTGGTCGGATTCGCCCGCCGCGACTGGGAACACGAAGGTTTCGGCCAGGTGGTCTGCCAGGCCGTCAAAGAGCACTCGCGCACACCGTTCCGGCAGGCGATCTGGGACAGGCTGGCCGAGGGAATCCGGTTCGTGCAGGGCACCTTCGACGACTCGGATGCGTTCGGCCGGTTGGTCGAATGCCTGGAGAAACTCGACGCCGAGCGCGGCACCCGCGGCAACCACGCCTTCTATCTGGCCATCCCGCCGAAGACCTTCCCCACGGTCTGCCAGCAGCTGCACTCCTGCGGGCTGGCCCTCCCCCCGGGCGGCAGCTGGAGCCGGGTGGTGATCGAAAAACCCTTCGGCCACGACTTGGCCAGCGCGCGGGAACTCAACAAGGCGGTCAACAGCGTCTTCCCGGAGGAGTCGGTGTTCCGCATCGACCACTACCTGGGCAAGGAGACGGTGCAGAACATCCTGGCGTTGCGGTTCGCCAACCAGCTGTTCGACCCGATCTGGAACGCCCACTACGTCGACCACGTGCAGATCACCATGGCCGAAGACATCGGCCTGGGCGGGCGCGCCGGCTATTACGACGGGATCGGAGCAGCCCGCGACGTGATCCAGAACCACCTCTTGCAGCTGCTGGCGCTGACCGCGATGGAGGAGCCGGTAAGTTTCCGCCCGCGCGCGTTGCAGGCCGAAAAGATCAAGGTGCTCTCGGCCACTCAACTCGCAGAGCCGCTGGAGGACACCACCGTCCGCGGGCAGTACACCGCCGGCTGGCAGGGCGGGGAACAGGTAGTCGGACTGCTCGACGAGGAGGGCTTTGCCCACGACTCCACGACCGAGACGTTCGCCGCCATCACGCTGGAGGTCGACACCCGCCGCTGGGCCGGTGTGCCGTTTTATCTGCGGACGGGAAAACGCTTGGGCCGCAGGGTAACCGAGATCGCGCTGGTGTTCAAACGCGCACCCCATCTTCCTTTCGAAGCCACCATGACCGATGAACTGGGCACGAACGCCCTGGTGGTCCGGGTCCAGCCGGACGAAGGGGTCACGCTGCGGTTCGGCTCCAAGGTGCCCGGCACCGCGATGGAAGTCCGCGACGTCAACATGGACTTCTCCTACGGCTCCGCGTTCGCCGAGAATTCACCCGAAGCCTACGAGCGGCTGATCCTCGACGTTTTGCTCGGTGAACCGTCGCTGTTTCCGGTCAATGAGGAAGTCGAAAGATCCTGGGAGATACTCGATCCGGCTCTCGAAAATTGGGCCGCCCACGGAAAGCCCGAGCCCTACGAGGCGGGCACCTGGGGCCCGGCTTCGTCGTTTGAGATGCTGCGCCGTACCGG
>NZ_JBYCKY010000356.1:0-1210 GCF_057473605.1 Mycobacterium sp. TH-M82
GGTGACCAGCGCGGCGATCGGTGAACGCTCGCTGCGCAGCAGCGTGATGTGGGCGAACAGCGGGTGGCCTTTGAGCTTCTCGATCACCGCCGCGACCCCGTCGTGGCGGCCGACCCGCAAGTTGTCGCGCTGGGCGATGTCGTGGGTCAGCACCACCCGCGAACCGGTGCCCAGCCGGGACAACACCGTCAGCAGGACGTTGCGCTCCAACGACTGCGCCTCGTCGACGATGACGAACGAGTCGTGCAGCGAGCGGCCGCGGATGTGGGTGAGTGGGAGCACCTCGAGCATGCCGCGGGACAGCACCTCCTCGAGGACGGCCGAGCTGGCCAGGCCCTCGAGGGTGTCGAACACCGCCTGCGCCCACGGACCCATCTTGTCGCTCTCGCTGCCCGGCAGGTAGCCCAGCTCCTGGCCGCCGACCGCGTACAGCGGACGGAACACCACCACCTTGCGATGGGTCCGCCGTTCCAGCACCGCCTCCAGGCCCGCGCACAACGCCAGCGCCGACTTCCCGGTGCCGGCCTTGCCGCCCAGGGAGACGATCCCCACCGACTCGTCGAGCAGCAGGTCGAGCGCGACCCGCTGCTCGGCGGAACGCCCGCGCAGCCCGAACACCTCGCGGTCACCGCGGACCAACTGGACGCGCTTGGTGGCGGTGACCCGGCCGAGCGCATGGGAGCTGCCGCCAAGAAGCCGAATCCCGGTGTGACACGGCAGATCCCGCGCCTCGACCAGGTCGATCTCGCCGTCGGCGAACAGCGCGTCGATGTCCTCGGCGGCGGTGTCGATCTCGTGCATACCCGACCATCCGGAGGCCACAACGTCCTGGGCGTGGTACTCATCGGCGGGCAGGCCCACCGCGGCGGCCTTGACCCGAAGTGGAATGTCCTTGCTGACCAACGTAACTCGCCGGCCTTCGGCCGCGAGGTTGGCCGCGCAGCTCAGGATCCGGGAGTCGTTGCTGTCGGTGCGGAAGCCGGCCGGCAGCACCGCGGGGTCGGTGTGATTGAGCTCGACGTGCAGCGTACCGCCTTGGTTCCCAACGGAAATCGGCTGATCCAGCCGTCCGTGCTCCAGACGGAGATCGTCGAAAAGGCGCAGCGCCTGGCGCGCGAACCACCCCAGCTCGTGATGGTGGCGTTTGGCTTCCAGTTCGCTGATCACCACCAGCGGAACCACCACCTCGTGCTCGGCGAACCGGCTGCAC
>NZ_JBYCKY010000357.1:0-1464 GCF_057473605.1 Mycobacterium sp. TH-M82
AACGCCATGAAGAGGGTATCGCCCTGGCATCGCGTCTCATGCGCGCAACCGTCAAGTGCGGCGGGGACATCATCGCCGCCTTGGGCGAGCTGAACGCCTGGTTCGCTCTGCTCTCCGCAGATGAGCAGCACCAGTGCGCCGAAGAGGTCGAGTCCCTGATGTGGAGCGCGGCCGAACTCGGCGAGTACCGACGTCTTTTGGACAGCTTTCGTTCCTGGCAGGCCACCGCGCAGGCGTACTCCGCCGGCATGCCCCGTGATGACGATGACCTCACCTGGCTGTCCGACCTTACGGTGGTCGCCCGTCCGTAATTGATTCGTGCCCAAGCGCCAACAGCCGGTTCCCCGGCCACGCAAAAGAGCCGAATACGAGCTGCGCCATGCGACACGGGAAGCGGAGAAGGGCTGGACGGACCTGCTCGCCACCGCCCGTAACGCGGCCGTGGAAGCCTGGGACTTCCTCACCAAAACGCCGCTGGACCGCTGCGACCGCTGCCATCCGCTCAGAGGAGACTTGGCCACGGTGACCGTCCAAGGTGTGGCGCTCGGCCGATGGCAGTACGAGGTCACGGGCGGAGGCCGCATCTGGTATGCGGTAGGCGGGACCGCCGACAAGCGCAGCGCAGGGACCGTGTTCCTGGTGCGGGTCGCGACAGGTCACTCGAACGAGACCGTCAAACAGTTCCGGTAGCAGCGCCGGCAACATTGGCCCGGCCAATTACAGCGAATATGCTCGGCGACGACGCTTCTGGTGATGGTCGCACCGGCGGCACGGGCAGCAAGGAAGGATTCGCTTACCCGGTGGTGTTGGCCCTGCTGCTGACGTATGCCACCGGCGGCGACGGTGGGGCCGGCGGTGGCCAAACGCGCATCTCTGCAGCAAAGGCGTTGCTCCACGACGCTGCGGAGCTTCGCAGGGGTCGTAGATGGGTTTCCAGTGCGTCTGCCAGGTTCTCGGGTCGGCTGCGCGGTCGGGATGTGCCATTTCCTGGATAGCGCGGGCGGCTGGCAGGTGTTGCAGCGTGATCAGAGCGTTGGGGCACGCAAAGCAGGTACCGGTGATGGACTTGGTGCAGACAGTGCCTTTCTTCTCGTAGGGACTGTCGAGAGGGTCGCGGCACCCGGCGTGCGGTCCGTCGAGTTGGCCAGCCACCAGGTCGCTGGCGATGTCCGGGTCGATCCCGGGTGCGTCGACTCCGGCTCGCATGGCCTGTTCAGCGTCCGGGGTCACGATGGTGGGACCGCTGATGGCAAGTGCTCACGGAGTTCGGCAGAGATGAGTCGGCGCTCACGGCCGGGCTCGTGGACATGCTGCGGTCGATTGGGGCTCTACCGCACCGAGTGGTGCAGGCGGCACAACGAAGCTTCCGTGCCAAGGGGCTACCTGCGGTCTCAGATATGAAGTTGTCTGTACTCATTTCGTGGGCTATATGCAGAACTTCCAGACCAGCGACAGAACGTACTT
>NZ_JBYCKY010000358.1:0-6199 GCF_057473605.1 Mycobacterium sp. TH-M82
CGCCCGGCTCGCGGATGGATGCCTGAGTGTAGAAGTAGTCGGTGTAGTCCTCGTCGACCGGCGTCTGCCCGGTGACCTGGACGGTGGCCACCAGGTCGCTGGGGAACCGGACGAAGCCGATGCCGAGCGAGTAGTTGTCGTAGACGATCTTGGCGGTGACCGGCCCGTTGGGGGTCAGCCACGTCTGCGGCCGCCCGCCGCCGAAGTCGGCTTTGACGGTGGCGTGCAGGTGGTAACCGGACACCGTGAACGACGCGGTGTTGGCCGGGTTGGCGGCCTTGTGCACGTACTGCACGTGGTAGGGGTCGGCCGCGTTCTCGATGATCATCTGCGGGTGCACCTTGACCCGGTTGAGCATCCGGGTGTGCGGGTGCAACGGGTAGTACTCGCCGCTCTCCAGCTCCGGAATCACCGGCGGCCGCCAGTATGGTGCCCGGCCGTGCCTCTCATGCCAGACCAGGATGAAGCCGTACCACTCCATGCTGGGGTAAGTCCGGATGCGCACGGTTTTGTTGCAGCCGATCTTGCTGTAGGGGATCAGCGCGTTGCTGCCGTCGCCGCGCCAGTGCCAGCCGTGCCAGGGGCAGACGATGTGTTCACCCTCGACGGTGCCGCCGACGCCCATGTTGGCGCCCAGGTGCTGACAATAGGCGTCGAGCACGTTCACCCGGCCCGATGCGGTGCGGAACAGCACCAGTTCCTCGCCGAAGTAGTGCACCCGCTTGACCTCGCCGGGAGCCAGCTCGGAGGCGAAGCCGACGATGAACCAGCCGGTCGGGAAGCGGTACGTCGACAGCTTGATGCCGGTGGGCCCAAACTCACGTTCCGAGGCATCCATGGCGTCGCCAGAAACTGTTTGTGTCACGAGCCTCTCCGTCTGCTAGGGAACCCAGTGGCGGCAACCCCACTCCCCCGCCTATTTTTACTATTTTAGACATTGCACGTCAATCGTCCGGCACGGCATGGCCGGTGCACCGATTGGATCGGGGTTGCCCATGAGCACTGCGGCACTGGATCTGTCCGACTTAAACCTGTGGCGCCATGGCTTTCCCGACGAGTTGTTCACCGAGCTGCGGCATACCCGACCGCTGTTCCGCCACGACCGCACCCGTGGTGTGGCCAGGATCGGCGTCAAGCGCGACTTCTGGATCACCACCAAACACCGCCATGCCGCGCGCATCCACCGCGACGCCGAGTCGTTCACGGCGGCCGACGGTCCGCTGATCCAGCCCGCGGGGACGTTCGCGTCCTATCCGACCATCGTCAACTTGGACGAGCCGGAGTTGAACAAACGCCGCAAGCTCATCTCGAGTGCGTTCACACCGCGGGCGGTCGCCACACTCGAAGACGGCATCCGGGCCCGGGCCGCGCGGATGATCGATCACCTGCTGGCCGGCGGTGGCGGGGACTGGATCACCGACGTCGCCGACGCGCTGCCGATGACGGTCATCGGCGACATCATCGGCATGCCGGAAGCAGACCGGCCCCGGATCTTCGGGGTTTTCGACCGCATCTTGGCCGAGCCGGACGAGCTCGACCTGTACGCCGCCATCTTCGGCTACGCGCTCGAGCTCACCGCCGAGAAGCGGCGCAACCCCGTCGACGACATCTGGAGCAGGCTGGCCTCGGCGGTGATCACCGGCGACGACGGCGAGCAGTTTCGGTTGCCGGAAAACGAGTTGGAGATCTTCTTTTTTGTGCTGGCGTTCGCCGGCAGCGACACCACCAAGAATGCGCTGGCGGACGGGGTGCAGGCGTTCGTGGCCAATCCGGAGCAGATCGAGCGCTACCGCGACGACGAGGCGGTGCGGCCGGCCGCCGTCGAGGAGGTGCTGCGCTGGACCACGCCGGTGGCGTACTGGACCCGCACCGCCAAGGTCGACATCGAGATGGACGGCCGGCACATCCCCGCAGGCGACCGGGTGGTGTCGATGCTGCGGTCGGCCAACCGCGACGAGGAGGTCTTCGATGACCCGTTCACCTTCGACATCGGCCGTGCGCCCAACCCGCATGTCGCGTTCGGCGGCGGCGGGCCGCACTTCTGCCTGGGCGCCAATCTCGCCCGCGCCGAACTGCGCGCGGTCTTCGACGAACTGCTGCTGCGCTGCGACAACATCACCCTCGGGCCGGCGAAGGTGACCTATCCCAATCTGGTCACCAACATGTCGATCTACGACGAGATGGCGATCTCGCTGACCGCCCGTTGAGCCTACTCCGTCAACCCAGCCCTGGATGCCAGCCGGCGAGACGAGCGAACTGGTCGCGCCGTCCACGATACCGCTATGAAAGTGCTATATTTGCGCTATGAGTGTGGAGATTCGGCAGTCCGAGCTACGAAACGACAACGCCGCCGTCATGCGGCGGGTCGCCGCCGGCGAATCGTTCGTCGTCACGGTCAACGGCCGTCCCGTGGCCGACGTGGTACCACACCGGGAGACCAGCCGCCGCCGGTTCGTGCCCGCGACCGATGCGATAGCCGCGCTGACCGCAAGCCCACTCTCCGCCGAGGACGCGCAGCGGTGGTGGCACGACATCCGCGAAGGCGGCGACGAGCTATCCGGGCCCGATACTCCGGAAGACCCGTGGGCGCGGCAAACAGATGCCGCCGGTGAGTAGCCGGCCACGCCGGGCGCTGCTGGATACCTCTGTCGTGATCGCCCCGCCGACCGCACAGCAGGTTCATCGGTACGCCGACGAACTGGCGGTGTCGGTGATCACGATCGGAGAGTTGCAGTACGGCGTCACCGCCGCGACCGACCCGTTAGAACAGACCCGCCGACGCCAGCGCGTACAACACACGCTAGTGGTGTGTCTCGCAATTAATTGACTGTGTCTAGTGTTGCGCGGGCTCGCGCAACTTTGGCCAGGATCGATTCGGCGGTGGCAGTCCACACGTAGGGCTTGGGGTCGTCGTTGTGGGCGTCGATGTATTCCTGGATCGCGGCGACTAACTCCGGTACCGACCCGAAGACCCCGCGTCGCAACGCTTTGTCGGTCAACTCACGAAACCACCGTTCGACCTGATTGAGCCACGACGAGGAGGTCGGCGTGAAATGCAGGTGAAAGCGGGGATGTTTGTCGAGCCAGGCCGCCACCTCGGCGTGCTTGTGGGTGGCGTAATTGTCCAGGATCAAGTGGATCGCCAGGCCCTTGGGCACCTGCTTATCGATGGTCTTGAGGAATTTCAACCATTCCTGATGGCGATGCCGAGGCATGCACTGGCTGATGATCATGCCGGTGAGCACGTTGAGCGCGGCGAACAAGGTTGTGGTGCCGTTACGTTTGTAATCGTGGGTCATCGTTGCCCCGCGGCCCTTTGTCATCGGCAGGGATGCCTGCGTGCGGTCGAGCGCCTGCACCGAGGACTTCTCATCGGCGCATAGCACGATCGCGTTCTCGGGCGGGTTCAGATACAGACCCACCACGTCGACCAGCTTCTCTTCGAATTTTGGGTCGTTCGACACCTTGAAGGTGTCGACTCGGTGCGGTTTGAGGCCCAACTCGTTCCATACCCGCTGCACACTGCTTTTGGAGACCCCGGCGGCCTCGGCCATCGTCCTTGTGCTCCAATGGGTTTGGCCCTGCGGGTGGCTATCCTTGGTCAGCGTCACGATCTTCTCGATCGTGGCGTCCGGGATCGAGGGCTTGCGGCCGCGGCCTTCACGGACCTGCCCGAACTTGACCAGACCATCCTCGGCGAACCGGGTGCGCCAGTTCGCTACGGTGGCCCGCGACACCGACAGCCTGGCAGCGATCGTCGCGTTCGCCACGCCGTCGGCAGCCATCAGCAAGGCCTTGGCCCGCACCACTTCCCGATGCGCGCCAGACTGCGATCGGGCCAACACCTCCAACACCTCGCGCTGTCCAGCAGAAACCGTCAGTGCGGGTACGGGTTTGCTCATACCCAAAATCATATCAATACTCCGCTGATTATTTGCGGGACACACCACTAGAGAGGTTCGACGTACTGCCATTCGACATAGCCACGACCGAATATTACGGCGCGATAGCAACATTGGTACGTCAGCAGGGAAGGAACCCGCGCGCCAGACGCATGGATTTACAAATCGCCGCGACCGCAGCGCGGCACGGCCTGATATTGCTGACACGCAACTCCGGCGACTTTGCCGGCCTGCAGTCTGCGCTCACCGTCGTCGACCTGTCCAACTGACAACCGGTCAGAATCCGGTTCACGCCCCCACCATCAGGCGGCATGGAAAATCGAGGCTACCTCCCAATACGATGACGTACATCGAGGCGTGCGAGCTTCCAGTGTGGTCCCAGTGTCGACCATTATTTCCAGAACGCATTCATGGGCTCGGCGTACTTCTCGTTGTCGGTGAGCGGGGCCAGCGTTCCCGACGCAGGACGCAAGGCGTCTGCGATTGTGGCCATCAGGTCGTACACGTTGTAGTCGGTGTCGGTGGTGACATGGGCTTGCATCCCTCCCTCCGTCACGGCACCCTGGTTCGGGATGACGATCAGCGGAACGTTGTTGCCGTCGTTCTCGATGCCCAGTGACGGTTCGTTATTGTCCTCGTCGAACGTGATGAAGATCGCATCCTTCTCGTTCGGGTCAGTCCACGTCGGCGAGTGCTCAATGGTCGATACCGCGATCTGGAGGTACTCGTCCTCCTGTAGCAGGCCGGACTGCGTAGGAAAGACCTCGTTGGTAATAAACCTGAGATCGCTGATAACGGGACCGTCAAATTGACCGTAGCTGATCGTGTTGGGTTTGACCCACGCGAAGTCCGGGAAGGTGCTCGGGTTCTGCAGAGCGCTGGCCAAATCCGACTGCGGGAAAATGTGTTCGCGCAGGAAGGCGGCAGTGTTGTCGTAGACGTAGGTGAAAGCGCCGAAGGGCGTTGCGTTGACGGCGTCATCCGGCGTTATGTCGGTGGTACCCGCCGGGATGCCCTGGTCGTAGCTGGCCCACGTTACGCCCGCCTGATCCATTTCCTGCATGAGGCTGGGTGCATTGACGGAGCCCCCACCGTCGTTGTAGTCGAAGCCGAAGGCTGACCCGCCCATGACCTCGATGTAGTTGGGGTTGCTGGGGTGGCCCTCCGAGTGGTAGCCGCTGTCGAAATCTTCTGTCTTGATCAGGCTGTTGATGAACGGAGCGTTGGGGTTGCCCACGACGTATTTGTCGCCCTGGTTTTCCAGGTAGATCAGGAACACGTGATTGAGTTGGCCGACGTCGGACGTCGGTGTGGTGAGCGGTGCGGCGGTGAGGCTTGGATCGCCGACCGTGAACGACTCGTTGGCGGCGTAGGCGCCGTTGTAGTCGTCGAGCAACTTGCTTTCGTCGTTGAAGGTTATGGTCACCTGCGCGGAGGTGGTGCCCTCCGGGACCGTCCCGGTGATGTCGCGGTGCTCAAACCCGGTGATACCCAGGCGATCAAATTCCGTGACCGGCTTGAGCGAGTCGGTGCCCAGAACCTGCCCATTGGAGCCGAGGAAGGTGACCTGCTCTGAGGTGTAGGACGGGTTCAGCCATTGGCCGCCGAGATCTGCACTCAGGTTGAACGGCGTTCCGGCTGCGCCGGTGAGGTTGACGGTTTGGCTGATGCTGGAGGTGGCCACGGGTCCGCCGCCGGCGAAATTGTCGTCGCCGGCCGGGGTGTCCGGCGGCGCGTGCTGCGGAAAGTCCATGAAGAACGGCAGGTCTGGGAACCGAGAACTGAGCGGCGACGGAAAATTGCGCGGGGTGCCGTACTCCATCACGGTCGGGGTGCCGGTCTCCTTCCAGCCCGGAATGATCACCCCCTCGTAGCCCGACCCGTCCGGGTCGGCAATTTCGAAGTGGGGATTGACCAGCAAGTTCTGACTCATCGACTGCGCATCAGCGCCGGCGGTGGCTTCGGCAACCGGAGCGAAGTGGTTCAACAAGGTGCTCAGCGCGGTGTCCACCTGCTTACCCAGCGCGCTGCCACTCCAGTCCTGCTCCAGCGCATGCAACCAGCCATCACCCGGGTTGGCCGCAGCCACCGAGCCGGCATCGACGGCACCCGGTTCTGGAACCGTCGCAGAAACGCCCGACAGATCGCCCAACGAACCCGTGATCGCAGAGAGGGCCTGGTCAATGACTGCGTCAAACCCCTCGCCACGGGCCTTGGGCGCGTCGGCCAGCGGCCCAAGCCCGAACGTCAAGAACGCACTGATCGCCCCGGTCGTCCCGATGGCGCGTCGACCCCGC
>NZ_JBYCKY010000359.1:0-3704 GCF_057473605.1 Mycobacterium sp. TH-M82
GCGGATGCCGGCGCAGCCGTTCCACGATCCAGGCCAATTGGTTTGCGGTCGTCTCATGGCCGGCGGAGACGAAGGTCAGCAGCTCGTCGGCGACATGTCGATCCGGCAGCGGCTCACCGCTTTCGTAGCGGGCCCGCAACAGCAGCGCGAGCACGTCGTTGCGGTCCTCGAAAGCCGGGTCGACCCGTGCCTTGGCGATGAGGGTGTCCATGACGTCGTCTAATCGCCTCCGGCGCCGCAGCAACCGTCCCTTCGGACTCCACCGGCCGAAGTCACGGCTCACGATGGACGGCATCAGGTGCAGCAGGGAGCCGATCGCGACCAGGCTCGGCACCAGGCTGCGAAGTTCGTCCAGCACGTCGGGGTCGTTGCCGAACATGGTGCGCAGGATCGAGTTGAGGGTCAGGCGGGTCATCGATCCGACCGTTTCGAACTCGCGGCCCTGCGGCCAGCTCGCGGTTTCGCGGAGCACCTCTTCTTCGATGATGTGCTCGTAGCCGCCCACCCGCGACCCGTGAAACACCGGCAGCACCACTCTGCGCCGGGCGAGGTGTTCTTCGCCGTTGAGACTGAACGTCGATCCGGGGCCAAACACGCCACCGAGGTTGGTCGGGCGCTCGATCACGTCATTACCCGCGGCAAACACCTCCTTGACCAGTGTCGGATCACTGATGACCACCGTCTTGCCGAAGACCGGCAGATTGATGGTGAAGGTAGGGCCGTAGCGCTGCCCCAGAGCGGGCACCACCTCGCACAGTGCGGTCAAGAACGCAATGCCCTGGATGCTCTTCGGCAGCCGCGGTCCCGGTGGCAGGTGTGCCGGCTCGCTGGTGACCGTCAGCATGTGAATTCCTCGCCATCGTGTCTTGGCAACGGTGCCCGAAAGTATTCCATGCCAGCCAGGTTAGGCCGGCTTGGCCGGCTGGGCTGGGGTGCAGGAGCCCAGGGGATGCTTCCACCGCGCTGAGTTGTGCGTCGTCCAGACACCCGGGTGTGAAGGCATAAATGCAGGTAGCGTGTTCGGTGGCTGCAACGGGCGAAGGGCAGGGAAGGGGATGGAAGGGGATGGGTGGCTGGTGTTCGCGTTCATGATGCCGTCCGTCGCCGCGCTGCTGGGCCGCTGGTTCTGGTGGCCGATCAAGGTCCGCTCGCGGCCGGTCCGCCGTATGCGGCCGAGCGGCTCGCACGAACGCGCCGGCGAGGAGGGCTTGACAGCCGAGGTGCCGGTGCCGGCCGCTGACGGCTCGGGTAACGGCCGGTCGGCGAAGCGTTCGGGTAATCCCCGGTCGGTGAACGGCTCACGGATCGGGCACCCTCTGCACCACTGATGCGCTGGTGGACCCCGTCGGGTCGGGCCGAAGCTGGCCAGCGGCAAGCACCGTGGGCTAGAGTTTAGATAAGTTTGGTTCGTAATAATAAACCGCAGAACTCGCCTGACCAGATCGGAGGCTGCCGCCATGTCTGACGAGACGCTCTCCGCCGCGCTGGAGCGCGAGCACAAGGAAGTGGACGCCGGAATCGAGGCTTTCCTGGAAAAGCTCGCCGGCGGTACCGTGGACGCGGACGGACTGACGACGACACTGGACTTCCTGCGCCGGCACATCTACGCCGAAGAGCGGATCCTGTTTCCGCCGATCCGGCACGGCGGCCTGGTGATGCCGCTCTTCGTCATGATGCGCGAGCACGGCGAGATCTGGCGCACCATGGATGCGCTGACGAAGATGGCCGCCGACGGAGCCGACCACGAGAAGCTGACCGAAACCTGCGGGGACCTGCTGCGCCAGCTCGAATTGCACAACAGGAAAGAGGAGCCGGTCATCTACCCGGCCGCCGACACCGGTCTCAGCGCGCAGCAGTCTGCACAATTGGCTGGTTTCCTCAAAACCGGCCTGACCCCTGATGCCTGGGCGTGCCAGGAGGCCGGCTGATTGCGCGCTGCGGACGCAGCGGTGCTACGCATGGCCGGTCAGGTCTGCGCCGCGATCAGCGCGGACAGGCCATCGCGGTAGGCGACCAGGCTGTGTCGCCATCCGACGTCGACCGGCCCGCCGCTGTCCACCGCGATTTCGGCGCCGACATGCACGTACGGCGCCGGCGGCACCAGCGGCACGATATCCAGGAAATTCACCACCCGAAAACAAGATTCGATAGCCGCGTTGAACGCGGCAGCGAAATCGGGCAGCCCGACGCGCGGACCGCCGAACGTGACGAGCCGGGGCTCGGCGGTGTTGGCCGGGATCGGCGGCACCGCCCGGGAGATGTCCGGCGCCGCGAGCACGGCCAGCGCCGCGCCGAGGCTGTGCCCGGTGACCAGGATCTTTTCGCAGCCGGCGGTGGCACCGGCCAGGTTGGCGGCGATGCTGGCACGCACGCACTCGTAGACGTCCTGAAACCCGCCATGCACCTGCCCGAAACCGCTGACCGGCAGGTACGTCGCGGGGATGACGTCGAAGTCCGCCAGCCAGTCGGACAGGTCCGAGCTGCCGCGAAACGACACGAACGCGGTCCGGCTGCTTGTGTTGCGGCCCATCAACCCGAAAATGTTGGTGTCCTTCACCATCGCCGTCATCGCGGGGTTCGGGCCAGGCCGGTTGGTTGCCGCGGCGACCATCGCGCTGTCGGCCTCGATGAGCGCGGTCTGGACGAATCCGGGTGGCAGGTCCGGCTTGCCGCCGTCCATCACCGTGTAGGCCGCGACCGCCAGCGGCAAGTCCACGTCACGGGCAGCCGTCGCGTCGAACGCCACGCTGGCAGTCTAAAGGCCGTCGAACTTCGGCCGACCCGGCTCCGTCCGACGCAGTAGCGTTGTGATAAGCGCCGCGGCCAACGTTGCGAAAGGAGCCCGCGATGGCCACCGATCTGACGCTCTACCTGGACGACGTGCCGGGCGAGCTGGCCCGGGTGGGCGACGTGCTGGGCAACGCGGGCGTCAATATCGCCGGGATGTGTGCCGTGTCCAATGGCGGCGGGCAGGCTGAGCTTCATGTCCTGGTGCAAGACCCTGCGCTGGCGTTCGAAGCGCTGCAGCACGCCGGCATTTTCGTGGCCGAGGAGCAGGAGGTGATCGTTCTCGACGTCGAGGACCGGCCCGGCGCACTCGCCGAGGCCGTCCACAAACTCGGTGTCGCAGGCGTCAACCTGGCGACCGTCTACCTGGCGAGCCACACCCGGCTGGTGCTGGCGGCGGACAGCCTGGCCGATGCGAAGGCGGCGCTCGGCTGAATTAGAATCTCGCCAACGGCAGCGATCCGGCCATCACCGGGGAGCCTTCGGAAGAAAAGCTCGATTTTTCCGGCGAGCCCAGTAGAACCGAACGGGTAGGCCCGTCACAGCCTCATCGAGCGGTCGTGCGTCAGTGCGGCAAGCGGGGTGGTACCGCGGCGGTCCAGCGCAAACGTCGTCCCCGGGCCTGACTTGGCACTAGGGAGACGAGGCGTGCATACCTACCCCAAGCCCGGCGCCGGCACCCCCGACTTCCCGGCGGCCGAAGCCGAGGTGCTCGACTACTGGGCGGTGAACGACACCTTCCGGGCCAGCATCGCCCGGCGTGCCGGGGCGGAAGAGTACGTGTTCTACGACGGGCCGCCGTTCGCCAACGGTCTGCCGCACTACGGACATCTGCTCACCGGCTACGTCAAGGACATCGTGCCGCGCTACCGCACCATGCGCGGTTACCGGGTGGAGCGGCGGTTCGGCTGGGACAC
>NZ_JBYCKY010000360.1:0-6311 GCF_057473605.1 Mycobacterium sp. TH-M82
CAAGCCGTCCTCGCCTTGGCCCGCCGACGCCTCAACGTCCTGTGGGCCATGCTGCGCGACCACAGGATCTATCAACCCACCGCACCTAACGCCGCGGCAGCTTGACAACTTCATTGAGAATCCTCCTCATTTCGTGGTGGGGTGCATTGGGTTTGATCATTAGGTCAGGCGAGTCCGTCGGCTTGTGGCGCTGAGGCCGCCGGCCATGTGGGCGTAGCAGCGAGCGTCTGCCGACGCGCCCGTCGTCAGCGGATAAGACATGGTGCGAACGCCGGCGGCTGGAGGAAGCCCGGGGACGCCGCGCACACGTCCGGGACGGCGTTGAGCGCCGCGGCGGCCGTGATCGCTGGGGTGAGGCGATCCTTCACGCCGGGGATCGATGGGTAGTTGTCTTCGAAGTCGAAGCGAATGCCCACCTTGGGAAGCCCTTCGATGTCGATGCGCCAGAACTGCCGGCGATCGTCACCGCCCCAGTCCGGGACGTCCCAATCCGCGATCCAACGGTCGGTGACTGACGCGAAGGGCCTGCCATCGACGATCGCCGTCCAGGTCCACTCGATGGCGCCGAGGCTGTCCTTGACGACTTTGCCTCCGTTCGCGAACTCGATGTCGCGGGTCGCAACCCGGTAATCGAATGCACGTTCAAAGCGCTCGACCTCGCCGCCGCCGAGAGCGTGGACGAGCGATCTGAGCGACGCGTAGAACCACTCACCGACCACCGCCATGGACTCCTGGTCCAACGACAGCCATTCAACCGGCTTCCCGATCCCGATGAGGTCGGAGATGGTCTCCAGAGTAGGGTAGTCAGTCGCGTCCCAATGCTCCGAGACCTTGATGCTGTCGATCCGCTGGTTCATCCCTGTGGCGGTGGCCGCGATCCGCTCGGAGAAGAAGCCGGGATTGATCCCGGTGCCCAACAAAGTGCTGCCGCCGGTGCGACACGCGTGCTCGAGTCGCTGTTGAAGTTCGGCCCCCCTATGAGGCGGCCAGACGTAGCCGGCGGTGGACACGACGTTCTTTCCCGAGCGCAACAACGCCTCTACATCGGCATCGTTGTCCTCTTCCACCAGTCGGCCATCGTGGAATACCGCTGGCGCGTGGATCACGCAGTCCGCGTCCAACTCCAGGATCGCGTCGCGGTCAGTGGTGGCCTTCACCCCGATCGGCTCGACCCCGGCCAACTCGCCCGCGTCGACTCCGTCCTTCGCGGCGGAGTAGACATAGACGCCGACCAGCTCCAGGTCGGGGTGCTCGATGACGTATCTGATCCCTTCCGCGCCGACCGCACCCGTGGCCCATTGGATCACTTTGTAGCTCATAGGGTTTGCCCTCTCCTCATCTGTGTAATTCCAATCTGCTGGACGTGTTCTGGTCTGGGGCAGGTCAGAACTCCAGGATCGCGATCACGGTGTCAGCGAACTCAGTGCTGCAGCGGCTGGAGGTGGTTTCGACCACCGGCCGTGCTGATGCGGGTTGTTCCACACTTCGGTGATGAGCCCATCAACGACGTGGAACACTTCGATGCTCGAGATCGCATCGGGTGTGCCATCATGATGCGTGATATCGCACTGATAAACGATGCAGACATAGTCACCGTCGACAAGCGTGTGTAGCAGGCTGAATTCGAACTCGGCCACCTCGGCGCACAGCGCCTCGATCCGTTCCCGGGTCTGCCGGCGATTCAATCTGGTGGTGCCACCGACGTCATGACGCACCATTGACTCAGCGACCAGCTCATCGACGAGATCGAACCGACGGCAGTTGTAGAGCTCAAAGTTATAGAGCTCCACCACTTCTCGAGGCCCTCGTGTCACTGTGTCACCAACTCCAACGCCCCGGTCTCAACCACGGTGGCCAGACTCCGCTCGACGAGCGTCAAGCACAGATCACGGGCGCGATCGGGCAACGCCTCCCAGTAGCTCATCGCCAGGATCGGAAATCCCAACAGGATGGCCGAGGCGATCTGAAAATGCCGCCACGCGACATCGAATTCGTAGTCGGGGTATCCGGCCCGGCTCAGCGCTTGCAGATAGTGCCGGACCAACTGCTCATCGCGGCCCGCGCGGTTCTCGGTCGTCAACCCTTGGGAGATCAGATACGCCACGTCGTACATTCCGGTGCCACGCATGGCGAATTGGAAGTCTACGATGGCCGGTGCCCCATCGTGGTCGAAGAACAGGTTGTCCACGCGAAAGTCGCCGAACGCCAACGCGGCCGGCTGACTCAACTGCACGAAAAGCTTCGGGACAACCTCGGCGTACCTGCGCGCGAAGTCATCCGCGATCGGCGGCACCGGAACCCTCGCGTTCGCCAGATAGGTCTGCCAACACGTCTCGAACGGAGTGGTGAAAAAGGATTGCAACGCCTGGTCGGTTACCGAGAGGAAAGCCTCGTTGTCGACCAGCGCCGCGCCGTCGGTAAGTGACCAGGCGTGCAACCGGGCCGCCTCAGTCAGAATCCGATTGGTCCGCTCCAGCGAGAGGCCACCAAGATGGTCGCAAGCTTCCATGAAGCCCAGATCCTCCAGTATCAGGATGAAGTCGATCGAGTCCGGGGCCGAAGCGGCCAAATAGCACTTCGGCGTGCGGACCGGTGCAGCGCCTGCAACATCCCGGTAGAACGCGACCTCACACTGATAGACACCGAGGACTTCGGCCAGAGCGCGATAGGGCGTGGTCGTCGGGAGTTTGACGATCACCGTTGCGGGGGCGGTTCCGTCGGACTCGAGTCGCAGCCGATAGAGGTTCGACGCCAGGCCGACACCTTCGCCAACCCGTTCAAAGGCGACCCCGGTGATCGAAGTTGCGTTGTCAAGAGTGCCGTCAACGCGCAGCAATTTGGTCAGGAAGGTCGGCGTCAAGTCGTCGGGAGCGAGCGCAAACTCGATTGCCGACAAGACGGATGCGGTCACAGTTGCTGACCTTTCGTTAGCGGGGTGTATCGACCGTTTGACGCTGGCGGTGGGCAGCGAGGATGGGTGCCAGCTCATCGGGGGTGGCCCCGTGCAGAATGACGCCGTCGGCGCCCAACTCGAATTGGTGCCGCACTACGCTCACGCACTGGTCCGGTGTCCCGCTAGCAACGGGCGTCAGCCACTCGTCGGGGATTAGCCCGGCGATGTGTTCGAGATCGGCGATGGGCGTGTCCTGGCTGTCGATGACACGAAGAGGCGGGCGGTTGAAACTGGCCACGACATTGTCGGCCCGAAAGCGTTGTAGCACTGCCGGATCCCAGCCGTTGGTGCGCACCAGCAGATCTCCGTAGCCTTGCAGGTACGTCGCCAGCCTGCCGACGGTCTTTCGGAGTCGCTCGGTCTCGGGGATGTGGTCTCCGACGGTTGCAAAGCAGGACCAGACTTTCACGGCCGCGGGGTCGCGGCCCGCGCGCTCGGCGGCTTGCTTGACCGTCCGCACGCATCGCGCCAATGTTTCGTCGGTGAAGAACGTATGCAGCACAACTTGATCGAACGCGCGGCCGCCGAGTTTGAGCGATTCGGTCCCAAATGCGACCAAGCCGAGCGGGATGTCTTCATGAAAGGTGGCATCCAACCGCAGCGCTGGATACTTTCCGGCCGGCCCGTTGTGCCCCAACACCGTTTCGCCCCGGAATAGCCTGCGCATAAGGAGGGCGAAGTCCTCCATTTGCGCGGTGGTGATCTGCGGGATTCCGGCGGCGGCGAACAATGGCCGCACACCCCGTCCGATGCCGAGGGTGAACCGGCCGCCGGTCAAGCGGTGCATCGTCGTCGCGTAGGAGCCGATCACCAGCGGATGCCGCGTGCAGTGGTTGGTGGCCGCAGTGGCGATCCGGATCCGCGAACTGACCGCGCCAGCGGCACCCGACAAGGTGGCGGCCTCCTTGGTGTTCCAGCGCTCCGAGATGAACGCCGCCCCTAGTCCGAGTTCTTCGGCACGAGCGATTTCACGAATCAATGCTCTCGGAGCCTCTGGTTGGCCGCCAAGGAGGTAGAAGCCCAGCTCGTCCGTGACGCGGTTCACACCGAAGCAACTTAGTTGACGATGAACAAATAGACAACCCTTAATCTAAATTAGTTAAATCTCACGCACGCCGGTGGGGCGCCTGATCTAGATGGCACCTGACGGCAAAGTGAGCTCGGAGGAAATTCGTCTTATGGGTCGCAGGAAGGACAACATTTGCTAGCCGTGTCTTTCGCGTTGCGTGTGAATGTCGTTGCTGTATAGAGCAATTCATGAACGACCGGAGGCCGCCGACGCGAGCAGGAGCGAGGTTTCCAGGCGCCGGGCTAATCCCGTCGAACCGCCTCAGTCAAATCCAGTAGGCCGCTACCGGTATTTGGACTGCGCCATCATTGGACAGTCCGGTTCCGGGGGAACGTCCGCTGAGCCACGCCAGAAGATCAGCTTGGGTTCCGCTGATCAGTGGTGCGCCCTTTGCGAGTTCGCGGCTCAAGCCTGTGTCAACCGCCTTGATGGATAGCGCCGGGATGGGGTTTCTCCGACGCAGTTCCAAAAGAATGTCATCGATGATCCACTGGGCCGTGTCCGTCGCAATGTCGGCAAACCGATAGCCGACCGCGAGGTCGACGTGGTGGACCTCGAGTTCCCGGAGTCGGATTAGGCGAAGTGCTGCCGGGGCTCGGAGTTCGCCTGGGCGCATTCTCACCTGCGCCCGCCAGGCGTGTGGCGGAAGGCTGCGCATGGCCTCTTCGAACCGGGCTGAACTCACAGTGACATCGGAGACGAGCTCCTCAACCGATCGGCTGGCCCCAGCGTCGATCTGGTCGGCTCGAAACGCCATGCTCGGGTATTGAGGTGTCTGCACGCCGTTACTGGCCCCGGCCAGCAGGCGGCGGTAACTATCGGCGGCGCGCGCCACATGGGTGATGACATGGCCACGTGTCCACGGCGGAATGAGTGTCGCCTCGTCGATCTGGGCATCGGATAGCTGCGCGATCGAGGCGACGAAGCGGCGGGTCGATTCCGATACCAGCGTGAATGCCTCGAGCCCTTCCAGCATCGGACGACCACCTTCCCAACTGATCACCCGATCTTGGCACCGATCGCCCTGGATCGGGCATATTTAGATTCACCCAGTGACGTGAGCCCTCCGGTCCGGGCCAGTTCCTGTGGGAGTCCGATGCCCCAGAATTGGGGCGAGGAGGACTCGATTCATGGCACGGCGACGGCATACACCCGAGCAAGTGGTCCGCAAGCTGCGTGAGGGCGAACGGCTACTCGGTGAGGGCAAAGAGCTCGGGGAGGTGTGCCGGCATCTGGAGGTCAGTGAGCAGACCTGGCATCGCTGGCGAAATCAGTACGGCGGGATGAAAGCCAAAGACACCAAACGACTCAAGGAGCTTGAGCGCGAGAACCAGCGGCTCAAAAAGCTGGTCGCCGAGCAAGCCCTCGACATCGACATGCTCAAGGAAATCAGCCGGGGAAACTGGTGAGCCCCGACCGTCGACGGCGAGCAGTGGTGGTGCTCGTCGAGCGGTTCGGGGTCTCCCAGCGGCGTGCCTGCCGGGTGGTCGGCCAACACCGTTCAGTGCAGCAATATGAGCCGCAACGAACCCATGACGACGAACAGCAGCTGCGTGCCCGATTACGCGACATCGCCATCAAGCATCCGCGGTGGGGCTGGCGCAAAGCGCACGCCATCGCCAAATCCGAAGGTCTGGTCGTCAATCCCAAACGCACGCATCGATTATGGAAAGACGAACGGCTGCAACGTCCGTCGAAGACCCGCAAGCGGATGCGCCTGGGTAACAGTGCGGCATCACCGCGCATGGCCGCGGACCACCCCGATCACGTGTGGGCACTGGATTACCAGCACGACCTCACCGTCGATGGCCGCCAGCTGCGCTTCCTCAACGTCATCGACGAGTTCACCCGCGAGGCGTTGGCGACACGGCCACGCCGGTCGTGGAGCGCCGATCAGACCACCGGCCTTCTCGACGAGCTGATCATGACCACGGGCCGCAAGCCCGAGCACATCCGCATGGACAACGGACCCGAATTGACCAGTCACGCCTTGGCCGACTGGGCCCGCTTCGGCTCGGTGGGCGCCGTGTTCATCGCACCCGGCGCGCCGTGGGAAAACGGGTACTGCGAATCATTCAACGGACGCTTCCGCGACGAATTCCTGACCACCGAAGCCTTCGGTAGTCTGCTCGAAGCCCAAGTCCTCGCCGAGGACTGGCGCACCGAATACAACACCTACCGACCCCACAGCGCACTGGACGACCTCACCCCCGAGGCCTTCCGAAAGCACTGGGAAACCACCCACCAACAACTCTCATAGACACTGGCCCGGAAGCTGGGACCCCGTCA
>NZ_JBYCKY010000361.1:0-1507 GCF_057473605.1 Mycobacterium sp. TH-M82
GGGAACGCCGGCTGCGTCGCCCGGTGGTCCAGCTCAAACTCTGGCTGCAGGACATGGTTGCCGGCCGGCCCGGGGTTCGCAACGACCGTGCGGTGGACGTCGAACTCGACCGCGCGGTGCATCAAGCGCCGCCGCCCAGCGGGCCCATCATGATCGCGAGCGGTTGAGCGGTCCTGCGCAATCTGCGCGGTCCTGAGCGCTATCCAGCGATGAGATATTTCTACGACACCGAGTTCATCGAGGACGGCCGTACCATCGACCTGATCTCGATCGGTGTGGTCGCCGAGGACGGTCGCGAATACTACGGCGTGTCCACCGAATTCGACCCCGACCGGGCGGGACGCTGGGTGCGTGCCCATGTGCTGCCCAAGCTGCCGCCGCCCGCGTCGCCGGCGTGGCGCTCGCGTCGCCGGATCCGCTCGGACCTGGAGGCATTCTTACGAGTCGACGGCGACGAGCCGATCGAGTTGTGGGCCTGGTTGGCGGCCTACGACCATGTAGCACTGTGCCAGCTGTGGGGGCAGATGCCTGATCTGCCGGCGGCGATGCCGCGTTTCACCCGGGAGCTGCGGCAGCTGTGGGAGGCCCGGGGCCGGCCCCGCCTGCCGCCGCGGTCACAGAACAGCCACGATGCGCTGGTGGATGCCCGGGACCAGTTGCGGCGCTTCCGCATCATCACCGGTGCGTTGCGCGAGGATTCGCCATGATCAGCTCAGCTCTGCGCCCGGTTAGGATGAATGGGTGAACTGGACCGTCGACATTCCGATCGAGCAGCTGCCGGAGCTGCCACCGCTGCCCGCGGAGCTACGGGTGCGGCTGGACGCAGCGTTGGCCAAGCCAGCGGCCCAGCAGCCGAGTTGGTCGGCCGAACAAGTCAAGCCGGTGCGGACACTTCTCGAAGCGGTGCCGCCCGTCACCGTGCCGTCGGAGATTGCGCGCCTGCAGGGGCTGCTCACTCAGGTTGCCTGCGGCGAAGGGTTCTTGCTGCAGGGCGGCGACTGCGCCGAGACCTTCGCCAATAACACCGAGCCGCACATCAGGGGCAATATCCGCACCCTGCTGCAGATGGCGGTGGTGCTCACCTATGGGGCCAGCATGCCCGTGGTCAAGGTCGCCCGGATCGCAGGCCAGTATGCCAAACCACGATCGGCCGACGTCGACGCGCTGGGGCTGAAGTCCTATCGCGGCGACATGGTCAACGGATTGGCCCCCGATGCCGCCGCACGCGAGCACGACCCGTCCCGGCTGGTCCGGGCCTACGCCAACGCCAGTGCGGCGATGAATCTGGTGCGGGCCCTAACATCGTCGGGGTTGGCGTCGCTGCGTCTTGTGCACGACTGGAACCGGGAGTTCGTGCGCACGTCGCCTGCGGGAGCGCGCTATGAGGCGCTGGCCGGCGAGATCGACCGGGGACTGCGGTTCATGAGTGCCTGCGGGGTGGCCGACCGGGGGCTGGAGACCGCCGAAATCTATGCCAGCCATGAGGCTCTGGTGCTCGACTACGAGC
>NZ_JBYCKY010000362.1:0-10211 GCF_057473605.1 Mycobacterium sp. TH-M82
TCCTGAAAGCTGCCCCGCCCATCCATCGCCGCCGCGGGCTGGCCCACCAACGCCAAGACCGGTACCCGGCTGGCCAGCGCTTCGCCCAGACCAGGAACGAGGTTCAGCGCCCCCCCGCCCGACGTCGCCGCAACCACCCCGAGCGCCGCGCCGCTCCGACTGTATCCGTCGGCCATGGTTGCCGCCGAGAACTCGTGCTTGGCCAGGACCGCGGTGAGGCCCGGATGGAAATGAGCTGCGTCGTAGAGATCTTCGATATTCGCGCCGTCGACACCGAAGACGTAGTCGACTCCGATTCGCGCCAAGTGCTCGATGATGTGATCGACCACCCGGTGTTGGCTGGCCATGTGCTCACCTAAACCTGATTGCCTGGCGTTCCTCCATGTCAATAACACGACCAGCGCGTGACTTCAGTTCACCAGCTCACCCACAGGTTGGGTGTTTCCACAGCAAACGTCGCGGCAGCACCTGCCCGTCGTCGTTTGCCACCCTCACGAGTCGACCAGAAGTTGCGTTCAGTTCGATGACCGCCATCAGCCAGCTACGCGGCCGGCGGCGGGCCGTCAATGACAGCCGGTGTCGATCGTGAGCCTGTTTTTCGGCGTCTTGTCGGCAACGACGAAAGCCGCACCCGGGTCGTTCACCGCGGCACATGCGTTGCGAACAGTGAACCGATCGGGGCGCTACACCGTAAAGCCCTACATGAACACCATCGCATCCAGCACGCGTCCGGCGACGCACGCACGCGCACCCGCCAACCCACCGGGCGGACCTTCGATAACGGCAGTGACCGTGGAGTTCCCACCGCACCGCCACAGTCAAGATCAGGCGATATCGGCCTTGGTCGACTTCGCCGGCTCCGATTTCCGACGGTTCGCCTCCACCACCGGTGTTCAGTTCCGAGCGACCGCCCTGCCGCTGTCACGATACGCCGCGTTAACCGGCTTCACCGAGGCCAACGACGCCTACCTCGACGTCGCGCTCGACCTGGGTGAGCGGGCCCTGGCATCAGCTCTGGACAGAGCCAAGGTCAAACCATCCGAGGTCGACATCGTCTTCTCGACGACAGTCACCGGGCTTGCGGTGCCGACCTTGGAAGCGCGACTGGCGACGCGCATCGGGTTGCGCCCCGACGTCAAACGCATCCCCCTGTTCGGGCTGGGCTGTGTCGCCGGCGCCGCCGGGGTTGCTCGCATCCATGATTACCTGCTCGCCTACCCCGATCAGGTCGCGGTGCTGCTCGCCGTCGAGCTGTGCTCACTGACCATGCAGCGCGATGACCAATCGATGGCGAACCTCGTTGCTGCCAGCCTGTTCGGTGACGGAGCCGCAGCCGTGATCGCGACGGGAGCCAACCGGACCCCCAGCGGGCCGAGGGTACTGGCCACTCGCAGCCACATCTACCCCGACACCGAGGACGTGATGGGATGGAACATCGGCAGCGACGGGTTCCGGATCGTCTTGTCCGCCGAGGTCGCGACCGTAACCGAGAAGTACCTCGGCGAAGACGTCCGCAACTTCCTCAACGACCATGGGCTGACGACCGCCGACGTGACAACGTGGGTCTGCCACCCCGGCGGCCCGAAGGTGATCGAGGCGGTCGAGGACACGCTCGACCTGCCTGCCGATGCCCTAGAACGCACCCGGACCTCGTTGCGCGACAACGGGAATCTGTCGTCGGTCTCGGTGCTGGACGTACTTCGGGCCACCATGGCCGATCCGCCGCCGCCGGGATCGATCGGCCTGATGATCGCCATGGGCCCAGCGTTCTGCTCCGAACTTGTGCTGCTCGGCTGGTGAGCCGTGTACTACCTGCTGATCCTGGCGGTCGGGATCGAACGGCTGGTGGAGCTGGCCCTGTCCAAGCGGAACTCCCGCCGGGCTTTCGCCCACGGGGGCACGGAGTTCGGCCACAGCCACTACCCGGTGATGGTCGCCGCTCATACCGCTCTGTTGGTGGGCTGCATCGTCGAGACGTGGGTAATGCGCCGGCCGTTCATCCCCGGGCTGGGGTGGCCGATGCTGGGCGTGGTCGGGCTGAGTCAGGCGTTGCGTTGGTGGTGCGTCACGACACTGGGCCGGCGGTGGAACACCCTGGTGATCGTGATGCCCGAAACGCCGTTGGTGCGACGGGGTCCGTACCGCTGGCTGCACCACCCGAACTATGTCGCCGTGGTGGTCGAGGGGGCCGCGCTGCCGCTGGTACACACCGCGTATGTGACCGCGATCGGTTTCACCGTGGCCAACGCGTTGTTGCTGCGGGAGCGGCTCCGGGTGGAGAACGCGGCGTTGGGCTACACACATGTATGACGCCGACTTGTTGATCGCCGGCGGCGGGCCGGGTGGCCTGGCGACGGCGTTATACGCTCGTCGGCAAGGGCTTTCGGTGATCGTGGTGGAGCCGCGGGATACGCCGGTCGACAAGGCGTGCGGTGAGGGCCTGATGCCCGGCGGCCTGGCCGAACTGGCAACGCTCGGGGTGGACCCGGTGGGTATGCCGTTTCGGGGTATCGCCTACGTCGGCGGGCGCCACCGCGCCGAAGCACCGTTTCGCGGCGGACGGGGCCGCGGTATACGGCGCACCACACTCCATACCGAGCTGGCGGCGCGGGCGAAAGAGCAAGATGTCGAATGGGTTTCGACGCGTGTTAAGAGTGTCCTGCAGGATGGGCACGGGGTGGCGGCGGCCGGAATCCGCGCGAAATGGCTGGTGGCCGCCGATGGTCTGCACTCAACGGTGCGCCGCGCGGCCGGCATCAAGGCGGCGGCGGGAACACCCCGACGGTACGGCGTGCGCCGGCACTATGCCGTGCCGGCCTGGTCGGAGTTCGTCGAGGTGCACTGGTCGCGCTGGGGGGAGGCCTATGTCACGCCGGTGGAGCCTGATCTGGTGGGAGTGGCCATCCTGTCCCGCCGGCGGCCAGACCTGACGTGGTTTCCGCGACTTGAAAGCCTCCTGCGGGATGCCGAGCGTGGGCCGGCCCGCGGCTGCGGCCCGCTGCGCCAGGTCGTCTCCCGCCGCGTCGCCGGACGGGTGCTGCTGGTGGGTGACGCGGCCGGGTATGAAGACGCACTGACCGGCGAGGGCATCAGTCTTGCCGTCAAGCAAGCCGCCGCCGCCGTGGAAGCGATCGTCGACGACACACTGGCGGCATACGAGGGGGCCTGGCGGCGGATCACCCGTGACTACCGCCTGCTCACCCGAGGGCTGGTGCTGGCCAGCGCCCCCCGCGTGACCCGGCCGGCCGTCGTGCCCGCATGCGCACGGCTACCCGGTGCCTTCCGGCAAGCGGTGCACGCACTCGCACGCTGACGGTCAACACCGCCGACGGCACCATCCCGGGCGACGTCCTCGGCGTGATTGCGGCTACCGGTCAATCGCAGCGCGGACCGCCATAGGTTCACTGCCGGCACCCACGCGTCAGCCGGCCGTCAGAATCCGCGGTCCGTCCTCGGTCACCGCCACGGTGTGCTCCCAGTGCGCGGCCCGCGACCCGTCGGCGGTGATGACCGTCCATTGGTCGTCGAGCACGACGGTCTTCGTGGTGCCCAGGGTCAGCATCGGTTCGATCGCCAGCACCGAACCGGCCGCCAGCAGCGGCCCCCGGCCGGGCGGGCCTTCGTTGGGCAGAAACGGGTCCATGTGCATCTCCCGGCCGATGCCGTGACCGCCGTACCCGGCGACCAGGCCGAACTTGCGATCGTAGGTGTCTTCGGCAGCCCGGGCACCCGATTCGATGGCGTGCGAGACGTCCCCGATCCGGTTGCCCGGCACCATCGCAGCGATACCGGCTTCCATCGCCTGCCGGGTCGCGTCGGACAGGCTCTCGTCGCTCTTGGTCATCGTGCCGATGCCGAAGGTGATCGCCGCGTCGCCGTGCCAGCCGTCGAGGATCGCACCGCAGTCAATGGACACCAGGTCACCGGGCTGCAGAACCTCGGCGGCGGACGGGATGGCGTGCACCACCCGATCGTTGACCGATGAGCAGATCGACGCCGGGTAACCGTGGTAGCCCAGGAATGACGGTGTCGCGCCGGCGCCTCGGATCACCGATTCGGCGATCTGGTCCAGGCTCAGGGTGGACGCTCCGGCGGTGGCGGCCTGCCGCACCGCCCGCAGCGCGGTGGCGACCACGGAACCGGCCGCGGCCATCGCGTCAAGCTCGCCAGGGCTGCGTTGCGGCACCACCTTACGGTTGCGCCGCTTCGGCAGACGGATCACCTACCGTCCCAGTGCCCGCAGCTCACGGTCGAACACCTCGCCGAGTGTGCCGACCCCATCCACGGTCTGCAAGTTGTGCTCGCGGCCGTAGTACTCCAGCAACGGTGCGGTCTCTTCCTGGTAGACCTTCATCCGGTTCTCGATGACCTCTGCGGTGTC
This sequence comes from Mycobacterium sp. TH-M82, assembly GCF_057473605.1. Lineage (NCBI taxonomy): Bacteria > Bacillati > Actinomycetota > Actinomycetes > Mycobacteriales > Mycobacteriaceae > Mycobacterium > Mycobacterium sp. TH-M82. Next base: position 4,382 of record NZ_JBYCKY010000362.1, read on the forward strand.
GTCCGCGCGCCCGCGCCCGGAGAGCCGTTTGAGCAGTTCCTCCTGGCTGACCCGCAGCTCGAGTACGGCGTCGAGTTTGGTGTTGCGGGCTTCGAGCATGTCCTTCAGCGCCCCGGCCTGCGCGACCGACCGGGGGTAGCCGTCGAGGATGAAACCCTTGCCCGCGTCGGGTTGGTCGATACGGTCGGCGACCAGGGCATTGGTCAGTTCGGCGGGCACCAGGTCGCCGGCGTCCAGGTACTGCTTGGCCTGCCGGCCCAGCTCGGTGCCCGCGGCGATGTTGCTGCGGAACAGATCACCCGTCGAGATCTGCGGGACGCCCAGCCTTTCGGCCAGCATCTGAGCCTGCGTACCCTTACCGGCTCCGGGCGGACCTAACAGAACTATTCTCATTTGAGGAACCCTTCATAGTTGCGCTGCATCAGCTGACTTTCGATCTGCTTGACGGTGTCGAGCCCGACGCCGACCATGATCAGCACCGCGGTTCCGCCGAACGGCAGATTCTGCACCGACCCGGTGTTGCCGATCTGCAGGAACAGATTCGGCAGCACCGAGATCACACCCAGGTAGATCGAACCGGGCAGGGTGATCCTGTTCAGCACGTACCGCAGGTAGTCCGCCGTCGGGCGACCCGGCCGGATACCCGGAATGAAGCCCCCGAACTTCTTCATCTCGTCGGCACGCTCGTCGGGATTGAATGTCACCGACACGTAGAAGTAGGTGAAGAAGATGATCAGCCCGAAGTACAGGCCGATGTACACCCAGTTGCCGGGATCCGACAGGTACGTGCCGACGAACTTGTCCCACCAGCTGTTGCCCAGGCCGCCCCTTCCGCTGCGGACCAGCTGGGTGACCAACTGCGGGATGTAGACCAGCGACGACGCAAAGATCACCGGGATCACGCCGGCCTGGTTGACCTTGAGCGGCAGATACGTCGAGGTGCCGCCGTACATGCGCCGGCCCACCATCCGCTTGGCGTACTGCACCGGGATCCGGCGCTGGCCCTGCTCGACGAAGACCACGCCGACGACGATGATCAGCGCGGCCGCGCAGACCGCGGTGAACACCAGACCACCACGGCTGTCGAGGATGGATTTGCCCTGGATCGGCATCCGCGCGGCGATGCCGACGAAGATCAACAGCGACATGCCGTTGCCGATGCCGCGTTCGGTGATCAGCTCGCCCATCCACATCACCAAGGTGGCGCCCGCAGTCATCACCAGCACGATGACCACCAGGCTGAAGATGCTCGAGTCGGCGATGATGTCCAGATTGCAGCCCTGCAGCAAACCACCGTTGGCGGCCAGCGCCACGATGGACGTGGCCTGCAGGACGGCCAGCGCGATGGTCAGATACCGGGTGTACTGGGTCATCTTGTTCTGACCGGATTGACCCTCTTTGCGCAGTTCTTCGAACCGGGGAATGACCACGGTGAGCTGTTGCACGATGATGCTGGCGGTGATGTAGGGCATCACGCCGATCGCGAAAACCGTCAGCTGCAGCAGCGCGCCGCCGGAGAACAGGTTGATCAGCGAGTAGACCTGGGCCGCGTCGCCGCCGCTGACCTGGGCGATGCACTTCTGCACGTTCGGGTAGTCCACCCCCGGCGACGGGATCGACGCACCGAGCCGGTACAAGATGATGATCCCGAGGGCGAACAATATCTTTCGCCTCAGGTCGACCGTCCGCAGCGACGAGATCAAAGCCGAGAACAACTCTTCTCCTCCTGCGCAGCCGAACTGTGGTCGCGTCGGATATCCGGTGTGGTGATACGTCGACCCGCAGGCCGGGATATGCGCTACGAGACTAACAGCTTCCGTCGGCCGGCCCGCGCACAGCCGCCGATAGGTTGTTATACTGGCTAAATATCTGACGGTGTTCCGCTGTTACGCCGTGACAGCGGACGTGGTAGTGAAGGGGAGTCCTGACAATGACGCGCACCGAGAATGACACCTGGGACCTGGCCTCCAGTGTGGGCGCGACCGCCACCATGGTGGCCGCGGCACGCGCGATGGCCGGCCGCGCCGAGCGGCCGCTGATCTCCGATCCGTTCGCCGAGCCGCTGGTGCACGCGGTCGGGGTGGAGCTGTTCACCCGACTGGCCCGCGGCGAAGTCGACCCGGCCGACTTCGACGACCCGGCGGACGCTTCGGCGCCGGGCATGATGAGCATGGCCCGCATGGCCGACGGCATGGCGGTGCGGACCAGGTTCTTCGACGACTTCTTCCTCGACGCGACCAACGCCGGCATCCGGCAGGTGGTCATCCTGGCGGCGGGGCTGGACGCCCGCGCCTACCGGCTGGCCTGGCGGGCCGGGCCGACCGAGCCGGCCGGCGCTGATGCCGTCACGGTGTACGAGATCGACCAGCCAGAGGTCGTTGAGTTCAAGACCCGCACAATGGCCGAGCTCGGGGCGCAGCCCACCGCCGACCGGCGTACGGTGCCCATCGACCTGCGCGACGACTGGCCGGCGGCGCTGCAGGCCGCCGGTTTCGACCCCACCCGGCCGACGGCCTGGAGCGCGGAGGGCCTGCTGGGTTACCTCCCGCCGGAGGCGCAGGACCGGCTGCTCGACAACGTCACCGCTTTGAGCGCACCGGGCAGCCGGATCGCCACCGAGAACACACCGAATCTCGACGCCGCCAAGGAGGAGAAGCTGCGCGAGCGGATGCAGACCGCGGCCGGCCGGTGGCGCGGGCACGGCGTCGACCTCGACGTGGCCGAGCTGATCTATTTCGGTGACCGCAACGAGGCCGCCGCATACCTCACCGACAAGGGCTGGCGGGTCAGCAGCCGCAGCGTGGGCGAGCTGTTCGCAGAGCACGGGCTGGCACCGCTCGACGACGATGGCGGTTTCGCCGAGCTGGCGTACGTCACCGCAGAGTTGGGCTAGCGCAGATGGCACGCACCGAGAATGACACCTGGGATCTGGCTTCCAGCGTGGGTGCCACCGCCACCATGGTGGCGGCGGCCCGGGCGCTGGCGACGGCGGAACCCGACGCCATCATCGACGACCCGTTCGCGGCGCCGCTGGTGCGCGCGGTCGGCATCGACTTCTTCACCGGCCTGGTCGACGGCCAGCTGCCCGAAGGCACCGTTGACCAGGTGCGCCAGGTGCGGCGGATGGTCAATTCGCTGACGGTGCGCACCCGGTTCTTCGATGACTTTTTCACCGATGCGATGGGCACCGGCCAAGACGGCCCCCACCAGGCGGTGATCCTGGCCGCCGGGCTGGATGCGCGGGCCTACCGGCTGGCATGGCCCTCGGGCAGCACCGTCTACGAGGTGGACCAGCCGCAGGTCATCGACTTCAAGACCGCGACCATGGCGGCGCTGGGCGCCCAGCCGACCGCACAGCGGCGCACCGTCGGTGTCGACCTGCGCGACGACTGGCCGGACGCACTGCGCCGCGCCGGCTTCGACGACGGCCGGCCGGCCGCGTGGAGCGCCGAGGGCCTGCTGATGTACCTGCCGCCGGACGCCCAGGACCGGCTGTTCGACGACCTCACCGCGCTCAGCGTCCCCGGCAGCCGCCTGGCCACCGAATACCACCCCGACGACGGCGGCAACCTGGCCGAACGGGCGCAGGCCTTGACCGACCAGTGGCGCCACTACGGCTACGAACTGGACATGACCGAACTGTTCTACGGCGGGAACCGCAGCAACGTCGCCGACTACCTCAGCGATCGAGGCTGGCAGGTGCACACCCGGCCGCGCCGTGAGATGTTCGCCGATTACGGCCTGGAGTTCTCCGACGATGACGACCCGCTTGCCTCGTTCCGCAACGTCATCGCCGTCACCGCGACCCTGCGGTAGCGCAGAACTTGAAACATGTCATCCGCGCCGGGTGCCTGATGCCCGCGACGGCCGGTCGGCGAGCTCGAGGAACCGCCGGTAGCGCTCTTCCATCGGCGCCGTCCAGGCCGGGTCGGGTTCGACGATCCGGCCGGTGGCCGCCCACCGCTCGGCGTCGAGGATCGACGTCTCCCACCCGGCCGCCACCCGGGCGACGAACGCCGCGCCCAGCGCCGCCCCCTCGGCCACCGCCGACACCGTGACCGGCTGCCCGGTGGCATCGGCGATCGCCTGCATCCAGGGCTGCACCCGGGTACCTCCCCCGGTCGCCACGATCCGCGCCGCCCGCACCCCGCCCAGCTCGACCAGTTGGCGCACGACGAACCCCGACGCCTCGTAGGCGGCGCGGCGCAGCGCCGCGGCGTCGTGGGTGAGGTCGAGCCCGTCCAGCACACCGCGCCGGCCCGGGTCGTGCAACGGCGTGCGCTCGCCGCGCAGGTACGGCGACCACACCGGCACCCGTCGCGGGTCGACGGCCTGTTCCTGCGCCGGGTCGCCCGGCCCGAGCAGCCGGTCCACCCAGCCCAGGAACAACCCGCCGGCGTTGCTCGCCCCGCCGATCAGGCTCTTACCAGCCGACGTGTGCGGAATGGTCCACAAACCCGGCACCTCCCGGTGCTCGGGGATGGTCGACCACACGATCAAGGTGGTGCCGCACAGCACCAGCACGTCGCCGTCGTGGCCGGCGCCGGCCACCAACTGCTCACACAGCGCGTCGATGGTGCCGACCGACAACGCGGTGTCGCTGTCGCGCAGCCGCCCGGCCACCGCGCCGGGGGCGCCCACCCGAGGCATGCGGTCGACGCTCACCCCGCAGTCGGCGCAGGCCGGTTCGCTCCAGCCGGTGCCGTCGAACAGCGGGAGGGTGGTGAACGCGGTGGCGAAGTCGACCACCGCCGCACCGGCCAGCGCGTAGTTCGCCACCGCCGCCGCCGGCCAGTATCCGGCCGCGTCCGGTGCCTGCTGGGCCGTCCACCGCAGGAACTCGGCGGTCTCCCCCTCCTGCGGCAAGCCCGAAGAGCCACTGTGGCCGGCCGCTCGTGCCGTCGTCCGGCCCCGGACGTCGCCGTAGAGCAGGCCCGGCGTCAGCGGCCGGCCCTCGGCGTCGACGGCGGTCAGCGACGGCACCATCGCCGACACCGCCACCGCCGCGGCGTCGGGCCGGTCCAGCTTTTCCAGCGCCGTCAATGGGCCCTGCCGCCACGCCGCCTCGGCGTCGTGTTCGAAGCGGTCCGGGTCGGGCACCCACAGCTGGTGCGGGATCCGTGCACGCGCCTGCACCCGGCCGTCCTCGCCGGCGGCTACCGCTTTGACCGCGGTGGTGCCGATGTCGATGCCGATTGTGAGCTGTTCGCGTGACACGGGCGTCAACCTACGCCAACATGGACAACCGTGACATCCAAACCGCGTGCCCTGGTAACGGCCCCGCTGCGTGGCGGAGGCTTCGACAAGCTGCAGCAACTGGCCGACGTGGTCTATGACCCGTGGATCGACAAGAGCCCGCTGCGCATCTACAGCGCAGAGCAATTGGCCGAACGGGCGGCTGCCGAAGGCGCCGATGTCCTGGTTGTGGAGAGCGACGCGGTGGCCGGCCCGGTCTTCGAACGCGGGCTGCGCGTGGTGGCCTCCACGCGCGGAGACCCCAACAACGTCGATGTCGCCGGGGCCACCGCGGCCGGCATCCCGGTGCTGAACACCCCGGCGCGTAACGCCGACGCGGTCGCCGAGATGACGCTTGCGCTGCTGTTCGCCGTCACCCGGCACCTGCTGAGCGCCGACGCCGACGTGCGCGCCGGCGAGACGTTCCGCGACGGCACCATCCCCTATCAGCGGTTCCGCGCCTGGGAGGTCGCCGGGCTGACGGCCGGGCTGGTGGGACTCGGCGCGGTGGGACGCGCGACGAAGTGGCGGCTGTCCGGGCTGGGGTGCCGCGTCATCGCCTACGACCCCTACGCCGACGAGGCTCAGCACAGCC
>NZ_JBYCKY010000363.1:0-1047 GCF_057473605.1 Mycobacterium sp. TH-M82
CCATCACCCACCACAACGTGATCGGGCTGCTGGACTCTCTCGCCGTCGAGTTGGCGCCGGGGCTGGTGTGGTCGCAGTGGCATTCGTTGGCCTTCGATGTCTCGGTCTGCGAGATCTGGGGTGCGCTTCTGGCCGGCGGGCGCCTCGTGGTGGTGCCCGAGTCGGTGGCGCGTTCGCCGCAAGATTTCCATGCGCTGTTGGCCGCCGAAGAAGTCGGCGTTTTGAGCCAGACCCCGTCGGGGTTCTCTGCGCTGCAGACCGCGGATGCGCTCGCACCCGAGCTCGGGCGTCGGCTCAAGCTTGAGGCCGTGGTGTTCGCCGGGGAGGCGCTCGAGCCCCAGCGGCTGTCGCCGTGGCTGGACAACCACCCGGATTTGCCGCGCCTGCTGAACTTGTATGGCACCACCGAGACGACGGTGCACGCCTCGTTCCGGGAGATCCTGGCTGCCGACGTGCACAGCACGGCCAGCCCCGTCGGGGTGCCGCTGGCCCACCTGGCCTTCTTCGTGCTGGACGCGTGGTTGCAGCCGGTGCCCGCGGGCGTAGTGGGGGAGTTGTATGTCGCCGGCACCAGTGTGGGGTGTGGGTATTGGCGGCGTCCCGGTCTGAGTGCGACGCGGTTTGTGGCGTGTCCGTTCGGGGAGCCGGGGGCGCGGATGTATCGCACCGGGGATCTGGTGTGGTGGGGTGCGGACGGTCAGCTGCGGTATGTGGGGCGCGCTGATGAGCAGGTCAAGATCCGCGGGTACCGCATCGAGCTGGGTGAGGTGCAGGCGGCGTTGGCCTCGCTGGACGGGGTGCGGCAGGCGGTGGCGATCGTCCGCGAGGACCGACCGGGCGACAAGCGCCTGGTGGGTTATGTCACCGGGACCGCAGACCCGGCCGAAATGCCCGCCGCGCTGGCCGAGCGGCTGCCGTCGTACATGGTGCCGGCGGCGGTCGTTGTCGTTGAGGCGCTGCCGCTGACTGTCAACGGCAAACTCGACAAGCGGGCCCTTCCGGCGCCGGAGTACCAGGACGTCGATCGCTATCGCGCCCCGACCGACG
>NZ_JBYCKY010000364.1:0-6049 GCF_057473605.1 Mycobacterium sp. TH-M82
AGCCTAGAACTCGATTCGATGGCCGATTATGCCAGGTCAGCCACCCTCACCTCAAAACGCCCGCCTCCCGGGCGATCGACGGCGACATAAGTTCTGCGGTTGCCGCCACGAGTCCACAGCACACCGCCGTCGGGGGCGGCGCCGCGGGCGCTTAACTCCCGCTTGAGGATCTTGTTGGTCGCCGTCATCGGCAGGCTGTCGGTGAGCCAGACATACTTCGGCCACCCCTTGGGTGACAGGTCCGGCTGGTCGGCCAGAAAGGCACCGAATTGCTCGGGTGTCAGCCCGGCGCCGTCGTGGCACACCAGCGCGGCCATGATCTGATCGCCGACGCCGTCTTCGTCGGGGACGGCGTACACCGCGGCATAGCTGACCGACGCCTGCCGCGCCAGGATGCGTTCTATGGGTGCGGTCGTCATGTTCTCCCCGTCGACGCGCAGCCAGTCCCCGCTGCGGCCGGCGAAGTAGATCCAGCCGTCGGCGTCGGCGTAGGCCAGATCCCCCGACCAGAACATCCCGTGCCGCATCCGGACGCCGGTGGCCTCGGGGTCGTTGTAGTAGCCGGCGAACAGGCCGGCGCCGGAGGTGTTGACCAGTTCGCCGATCGCTTCCTCGGGGTTGGCCAGGGCGCCGTCGTCATCGAATGTCGCCGGTGAACACTCGGTGAGCGTGTCCGGGTGGTAGATGCTCACACCCGGGAAACCTCTACCCAGTGACCCCGGCGGGCAGCCGTCTTCGCGGGTGATGATGATGGCGCCCTCGGTGGAGCCGAAGCCGTCCCACACCGTGCAGTCGAAGCGGCGGGAGAATTCGGCGATGTCGCGGTCGCTGGCCTCGTTGCCGAACGCCACCCGCAGCGGGTTGTCGTGATCGTCGGGCCGTTCGGGCGTGGCCAGCACGTAGGCCAGCGGCTTGCCCACATAGTTCATGAACGTCGCCCCGTAGTGGCGCAGGTCGGAAAGCAACCGCGACGCCGAGAACGTCGCCGGCGCCATCGCCGCACCGGCGCCCACCGCCACGCTCCACCCGGCCAGCACCGCATTGGAGTGAAACAGCGGCATCGACAGGTAGCAGACGTCGCGGGCACCGACGTCGAAACGCTCGATGAGCGTGCTGCCGGCGAACAGCACGGCCCGGTGGGGCAGTTGGACGGCCTTGGGCTCGCCGCTGGTGCCGGAGGTGAAGATCATCATGAAGGTGTCGGTCGGTGCGACTTCGCGATGCGCGACCAGCGTCTGCGCGCCTGCCAGCAGCGCGGTCCACTGGTCACCGGTGACGTCGAGCACCCGAACCCCGGGCAGGCCCAGCCCGTCGAGCAGGCCGCGATGCGCGGGGTCGGTGAGCAGGATCTGGCAGTCGGCCTTGCCGATGTCGCGGGCCAGCGCAGCGCCCCGGCGGGTGTCGTTGATACCGCAGAGCACGTAACCGCCGAGGGCAGCGGCGGCCATTGCGGTGAGCATCTGTGGCGTGTTGCCCAGCAGGGCACCGACGTGCAGCGGCCGACGCGGGTCGGCGACCCCGATCAGTGCGGCCGCATAGCTGGACGCGTCGGCCAGGTGTTCAGCCCAGGTCCACACCCGGTCGCCATACTTGACCGCCGGCGCGGGATCGTGCAGATGCTCGCGCAGCAGTTGCTGGATCGTCTCCGCCACAATTCAACACTGTAAAACCGGTTGTCCGGATGGTCAGTCGTTATCCGAAGCGCCCGGCGTCGTCTTGGACACCTGCATTAAGAACTCGTAGTTGTTCTTCGTCTTGCGCAGCTGGCTCATCAGCAGGTCGATGGCCTGGTGCGGGTCGAGACCCGACAGCAGGCGACGCAGCTTGTGCACGATGGCGAACTCGTCAGGCGACAACAGCAGTTCGTCTTTGCGGGTACCCGACGGGTTGACGTCGACGGCGGGGAACACGCGGCGCTCGGCGATCTTGCGGTCCAGCTTGAGCTCGGCGTTGCCGGTGCCCTTGAACTCCTCGAAGATCACCGTGTCACCGGTCGACCCGGTCTCCACCATCGCGGTGGCGATGATGGTCAGCGAGCCGCCCCCCTCGATATTGCGGGCCGCACCCAGGAACCGCTTGGGCGGGTACAGTGCGGTGGAGTCCACACCACCGGACAGGATCCGGCCGGACGCCGGCGAGGCGTTGTTGTAGGCACGACCCAGTCGGGTGATCGAGTCGAGCAGCACCACCACGTCCTTACCCTGTTCGACGAGGCGTTTCGCGCGCTCGATCGCCAGCTCGGCGGCCTGGGTGTGATCCGAGGGCGGGCGGTCGAACGTCGACGCGATCACTTCGCCCTTCACCGAGCGCTGCATGTCGGTGACTTCCTCGGGACGCTCGTCGACCAGCACCACCATCAGGTGGCATTCGGGGTTGTTGCAAGTGATCGCGTTGGCGATGTCCTGCAGGATTGTGGTCTTGCCGGCCTTGGGCGGCGACACGATCAGGGCACGCTGGCCCTTCCCGATCGGCATGATCAGATCGATGATCCGGGTGGTGAGCTTCTCCGTCGCGGTCTCCAGCCGCAACCGCTGATTGGGATACAGCGGGGTCAGCTTGTTGAACTCGGGACGGTTTTTGGCGTCGTCGACGGAGCCGCCGTTGACCGAGTCCAGCCGCACCAGCGGGTTGAACTTCTGCCGCTGGTTGGGCTGCTCACCCTCGCGCGGCACCCGCACCGCTCCGGTCACCGCGTCACCGCGACGCAGCCCATTCTTACGGACGATGTTCATCGAGACGTAGACGTCGCCTGGACCGGCCAGATACCCGGAGGTGCGCACGAACGCGTAATTGTCCAAGACGTCGAGAATGCCGGCAACCGGCTGCAGGACGTCGTCCTCGCGCAGTTCGGCATCACCGCCGTCCCCGGGTCGTTCGCGCCGCCGCCGGTCGCGGAACCGGCGTCCGCGCCGGCTGCCGCGCCCATCACCGTCGTCCTGGTCCTGCTGGCCGCGATTTTGCTGCCCCTGGTTCTGCTGATCCTGGGTCTGCTTGTCCTGCTCACCGCTGGTGGTTCGGCTAGGTTCGTCGGTCTTGGCGGTGGTGTCCCGGCCGCCGGGGTGATCGGCTTGCCCGCTCGATTTGTCCCGGTTGTTCTGGTGGTTCTCTTCGCTGGCGTCGGTGCTGGGTGCTCCCGCGTCGCGGCCGGCGCTGCGCCGTTCCCGATCGGGTGCATCAGCGGCGCTGTGCGCGGTCCGGCTTTCGTGCCCGCCGTCGTCGCCGCCACTTTCCCGAATCGCGGCGATCAGCTCGTTCTTGCGCATGCCCGCGGCGCCTTTGACGCCGGCCCGGTTGGCCAGCGCGCGCAGCTCGGGCAGCACCATCGCGGACAGCGAACCGTACGGCGCTGTGCCTGAGTCGGGCTTGGCAGGCTCCGAGCCATCCGGCGACGCAGATGCATCTTCGCTGACTGTCGCTGATGCGGTGGGGCCCGGGCCGGAGGCCTCGGGAGTGTCTTGGGCATTCGGCAGCTGTGGGTGCCGGGCGCCGTCGTCAGCCGTGATGAGGTCCGTATTGGTCACGGATTTCCTTTCTTTCCTCGTCGGTTCTGTCACGCGAGGATCCGTTGCATTCAGCCGAACCGCCGAGCGCGTGCCGCCGTCGACCGTGTCAACGGTGACCGCCCGCATCGGCGGCGTTAGATGGCCGTCGTCCACGAGAAGAATTGATGGTTTCCAGTGACATCACAGTGTTGATGCGGGCGCAGATGCTGCGATTGCTGGACAGCACCGAGAATAACCTGCTTGGTCCCGGGAAGCAAGCAACCGGGGCAAACGAGCGGCGGCCGGGTTGCCGGCGCGGGACGGCCACCCATTACTGCCAGGCTCGGAGCCCGCTTAGCAGCATTGCGGGGAATCAGTTGGCCATAACCCGGCCAAGGCGGCAGCGCAACTTCGGGATCGCCCCGCACGACGAAACGACAACGCCCGCGGACACAACCGGGTTCCCCCGGCGGCGTGGGATCACCGACACCCGCCTGGGGATGGATACTTGTGATTTCCTGGCGGCGCGCGGTTGCCAGCAACATCAACTGGATTAGGTAGTCGTCTCACAGCATCGGTGGGTGGACGCCGCACCCGGTGCGCATCTACCTACAACGACGAACTCGACGATGCCGTCCCGTGACTGTCTGCGTTGCTGCACGCAGCGGATAGGGGTGTCGCTGCGCGCGACATGGTGAAGGCCTTTGCCGGTAAGGTGGCTGATCTGGCTGGAAGCCTTCGGCGCCTTGCTATCTCGGCGATTACAGATCAGGGGCCGGCTCAGCTGAACGCTGCCGCCCCCGTGCGTTTGACCCGGCCGAAATATGTCGCAACCGATAGTGGGATTGCTGCCCGAAATTATATCGGATCGCGTTAGTGATTGCATCGTGTCACGTTCATAATTGCGCGTAGGCCATCACGAATTCGACTGCCTGATGGCGGTTCCCAGGAACTTCCAGGTATTACTCGGTGAATTTCCAGACAGCGCCTATACCCTTCGCCGCGTGCTGCTTCGTCGTGCCGGCTACGGGACTGCGGTCGATACCGCTGCGGGGTCTTCCTGGCGACTTAGCGGCCTATGCCCTGTCCGCGGTGCCGACCTGGCAGCGGTATGTCCGCACGTCGACACAATCCGCCAGGCTTACCCCGAAGGCCGCATGAACCGTCCGTGGTGTGAGCGCGGTTCGTAGCCACCTGGTTCGCGGGGTCAAGCCGCTCGATGGGGGCTCCCCGTCGAACCGGTGTCGGATCGATCAGACGCTGCCAGTAAATCCCAATCCCCGGCAGCGGCCCCATTCACAAGCAGGTCACCTGGGCGGTTGTTCGCCGTGGCGCTGATGAAGGCCGTTGTCCCGCATTATGAAAGAGGTCACGCGGTATGGATTTTGGGGCAATCCCGCCGGAGATCAATTCGGCGCGAATGTATTCGGGCGCAGGGCCCGGACCGACGCTCGCGGCGGCTGAAGCCTGGGACGCCTTGGCGACCGCACTGTATTCGGCCGCCTCGTCGTACAGTTCGGTGATATGGGATCTCGTCAGCGGTGACTGGCACGGTCCGTCGGCGGCGGCAATGGGAGCCGCAGCCATACCTTATGCCGAGTGGCTGAGCCGGACCGCCGATCAGGCCGAGCAGTCTGCGATGCAGGCGAGGGCGGCAGCGGCCGCCTACGAGACCGCGTTCGCGGCCACTGTGCCGCCGCCGGTGATCGCCGCCAACCGCAGCCTGCTGGCGACCCTGATCGCGACCAACCTGCTGGGCCAGAACACCGCGGCGATCGCGGCCACCGAAGCGCACTATGCCGCGATGTGGGCCCAAGACGCTGCCACCATGTACTCCTACGCAGGGACGTCGTCCGCCGCGATCAAGCTGACCCCGTTCACCGAGCCCCCGCAAACCACGAAGGCGGGCGCGGCAGCGGCCCAGTCGGCGGCGGCGGCTCAGGCGGTCGGGTCCAACGCCTCGGCGCATGTGGCGCAGCTGACGTCGTTGATGCCGAACACGTTGCAGAGCATGGCAACCGCGGCCACCGCCAACCCTTTGGGCAGCGCCTTCACGAACCTGGTCAACCTCTATTCCAAGCTCACAGACGTGGTCCACACCCTCACCGGTCCCTACACCTTGCTTGGATTATTGGCCACCGGGCCCGCAGGCTATTGGATCCTCGCGTCGGGGTTGTGGGGTATATCGCATAACACTGCGGGCGTCGCCGCAATACTTGGCGGCACGCCGCCGATCAGCGGAGTGCTGTCGCCGCTGCTGGGGCCGTTCTCGGGTGGCTTCGCGTCATATATGACACCGATCGGTCCGCCGGGCTTCGGCCCGGGGGTGGTGACGGCCAGCATGGGCCGCGCGGCGTCGGTCGGCGCATTCTCGGCGCCGACCGGATGGTCCTCGGCCGCACCGGAATTCCGCACGACCGCGGCACTGGTGTCGGCTGGCGTCGGCGACGTCGCCCCCACGATGGCGGCAGAGAGTCAGTCGAGCCTGCTCAGCGAACTGGGGCTGGCGACCCTGGCCGGGCGGGCGATGGGAGGTCCCGCGGCAGCCTCCGTCGCCGGCGCCAACG
>NZ_JBYCKY010000365.1:0-26083 GCF_057473605.1 Mycobacterium sp. TH-M82
AGGAAACCGGAGTCCGGGGCAGCGTGCTGGCGGCCCTCGGCAGCATCGACTACTGGTTCGTTACCGAGGGCCGGCGGGTGCACAAGACCGTGCACCACTACCTGATGCGGTTCTCCGGCGGCGAACTGTCCGACGACGACATGGAGGTCGCCGAGGTCGCGTGGGTGCCTATCCGGGAGCTCTCATCCCGGTTGGCCTACGCCGATGAGCGCCGGCTGATCCGGGTGGCCGACCGGCTGATCCACAAGCTGCACACCGACGGCCCGGCTGCGCTGCCGCCGCTGCCGGCGATCGCTCCGCTGCAGCAACCCCAGACGCATTCGCGCACCCGCGATCGCCGCTCAGACCGGCCGGCACCGGGCCGGAACTACGGTCGCGGAGCGGCCCCGTGACCCCTCGGTGACGATGCGCAGCGAATCGATGCGGCGATGCACGCCGAGGCGGGCGCTCAGGCGGGGTGATGCAGCGCGCCTCACCGTGATAGCCGCCATCGTGGCGGGCTGGGCAACCGCATGCGCCCTGTGCATTATGTCCGCTTTGTCCATCGGCGCCCCGCGCGCCGCAGCGGGCGAGCCCGGTGCGGTGTCGTTCGTAGCGATCCGGATCGGCGGGGTGACCCCCGCGGTGGTCACCACGACCAGTGACCCTGTGGTCACCGTCACCGGGACGGTGACCAACGTCGGCGACCGTCCGGTCCGCGACGTGATGGTCCGCCTCGAGCAGGCGGCCGCTGTCGCGTCCTCAGCCGGCTTGCGCACCAACCTGGACGGCGCCGACGACCAGTACCGTCCAGTGGGCGACTTCGTCACGGTGGCCGCCGAGCTGCAGCGCGGTCAAGACGCCCCCTTTACCCTGTCGGCCCCGGTTCACTCACTGCGCCAGCTGTCGCTGGGCGTCGATCGGCCCGGGGTGTATCCGTTGCTGGTCAACGTCAACGGCACACCCGACTACGGCGAACCCGCCCGCCTGGACGACGCCCGCTTCCTGTTGCCGGTGGCGGGTGTGGCCCCTGACCCGGGCGACCCGGACGCCGGGCAGCTGGCCACCGTCATCGCGCCCGACACCTCCAAACCGGTGCAGCTCACCGTGCTGTGGCCACTGGCGGACCGTCCGCGGCTGGCCCCGGGCGCACCGGGCGGCACGCTGCCGGTCCGGCTCACCGACGACGACCTGTCGGGCTCGCTGGTCGCGGGCGGCCGGCTGGACGCACTGCTCTCGTCGGCCGAATTCGCCACCACCCCGGCCGCCGACGCCGACGGCGCCGTCACCCGGTCGCTCTGCCTCGCGGTCGACCCCGATCTGTTGGTCACCGTCAACGCCATGACCGGTGGCTACGTGGTCACCGACATACCCGACTCCTCCGACAGCGCCGCCGTCCACCCCGGCACCGGCCAGGCCGCCGCGACGGCATGGCTGGATCGACTGCGCAGGTTGGCACACCGGATATGCGTGGCACCGATCCCCTACGCCCAGGCCGATCTCGGCGCCCTGCAACGGGTCGGCGACCCGGGCCTGGCCGCGATCGCCGTCACCAGTCCCGGCGAGATCATCGACCGGATCCTCGGCATCACCTCGACCCGGGGCGCCACCCTGCTCGGTGACGGCCCACTGACCGGTGACACGGTGGACCTGCTCAGCACGCAGGGTGGCACGGTGGCGATCGCCGCCGGTGACTGCGCCGACCGGGATTCCGCTACCGGCGCGTCGCCGATCGCCGACCTCACCCCGCATCGAGTGTCGCCACAGGTGGTGACCGCACCGTTCGACCCGGCCGTGGGTGGCGCACTGGCCGCGCTGGGCGCCGAACCGGCGGCGCCGACCTACCTTGATCCGTCACTCGCGGTTCGGCTTCAACACGACTCGGCTGTCGCACGCCGCCAGGATGCGCTGGGCTCGATGCTCTGGCGCAGTCTGGAGCCCGACGTCGCCCCCCGCACCGAGATCGTGCTGCCACCGAGCTACTGGGAGCCACGCGCCGACGATGCGCAGGCCGTGCTGTCCACCGTGGCCACCGCGATGCGCTCCGGCCTGGCGGTGCCGCAACCGTTGCCGGCGGCGATCGCAGCCGCCCGAGCGCTCACCGCCGAAACCCCGCTGCGCCCGGCAACCGGCGAGGCGGCGCGGGGCCGGTTCGGTGACGACGTCGTCGCCGCGATCGCCGGCCAGATGGGTCGGTTGTGGGGGCTGACCTCGGCACTGACCACCGAGGCCCGCACCGGACTGACCGGCGGTTCCTACACAGCACCGCTGCGGGAGGACATGCTCAGGGCACTGACCCAGGCGGAGCCCCCGGCCGCACGCAACGGGCTGGCCGCGCATCGGGTCGCGGCCGTCGCCCGCGCCATCGACGACCTGTTCGCCGCGGTCACCATCGTCAACCCGACCGGCTCCTACACCCTCGCCACCGAGCACAGCCCGCTGCCGCTGGCGCTGCGCAACAACCTCGCGGTGCCGATCCGCGTGCGCCTGCACATCGACGCACCTCCCGGGATGACGGTCGCCGACGTCGGGGAGATCGAGCTGCCGCCCGGATACCTGCCGCTGCGGGTGCCGGTCGAAGTGCACTTCAACCAGCGAGTCGCTGTCGACGTGGCGCTGAGCACCCCGGACGGGTTGCCGCTCGGCGAGCCGGCACGGCTGTCGGTGCACTCCAACGCCTACGGAATGGTGCTGTTCATGATCACCATGACGGCCGCCGCAGTGCTGGTGACACTGGCCGGACGGCGGCTCTGGCACCGCTTCCGCGGCCAGCCCGACCCCGCGGACCTGGACCGCCCCGATCCCCTCGCCGCCTCGGCAACCGGGAGTTGCGACATCGAGCGGCGAGCAGGCTCAGGAAGCCCCAGATGAGTGCGCCGCGCCGGCGCGCCGGGCCGGCCGGCCAGCCGGCGCCGCAGCGGGTCAGCCCGGCCGCCCACCCGGAACTCACCGACGCCGCGGTGGTGTCACGGTCCTGGGGGATGGCGCTGGCGACGCTGGTCAGCCGGATCACCGGCTTCGCCCGGATCGTGTTGCTGGCCGCGACCCTGGGCGCCGCCCTGACCAGCGCCTTCTCGGTGGCCAACCAGCTGCCGAACCAGATTGCCGCCCTGGTGCTGGAGGCGACGTTCACAGCGATCTTCGTGCCGGTGCTGGCCCGCGCCGAACGAGACGACACCGACGGCGGAGCCGCATTCGTGCGACGCCTCGTCACTCTCGCCACCGCGTTGCTGCTGGTGACCACCGTGATGTCGGTGACCGCTGCCCCGCTGCTGGTGCGATTGATGCTGGGCGGTGACCCCCGGGTCAACCCGGCGCTGACCACCGCGTTCGCCTACCTGCTCTTGCCGCAGGTGATCGGCTACGGCCTGTCGTCGGTGTTCATGGCGATCCTGAACAACCGGAACGTCTTCGGACCACCGGCGTGGGCGCCGGTGGTCAACAACGTGGTGGCGATCGGCACCCTAGGGCTCTATCTGGCGGTGCCGGGTGAGCTCTCGGTCGACCCGGTGCGGATGGGCAATGCCAAGCTGCTGGTGCTCGGCATCGGCACTACCCTCGGGGTAGTCGCCCAGACCGTGGTGTTGCTGGTGGCGATCGGGCGCGAGCGCATCAGTCTGCGTCCGCTGTGGGGCATCGACCAACGCCTCAAACGCTTCGGGGCGATGGCCTCCGCGATGGTGCTCTACGTGCTGATCAGTCAGGTCGGCCTGGTGGTCGCCAACCAGATCGCCAGCACAGCGGCCGCCTCCGGCCCGGCGATCTACTACTACGCCTGGCTGTTGCTGCAGTTGCCGTTCGGCATGATCGGTGTGACGGTGCTGACGGTCGTGATGCCGCGACTGAGTCGCAATGCCGCCGCCGACGACACCCCCGCGGTGCTCGCGGACCTGTCGCTGGCCACCCGGCTGATGATGGTCACGCTGATCCCGACGGTGGCGGTGATGACGGTGGGCGGCCCGGCGATCGGCAGCGCGCTGTTCGCCTACGGCAACTTCGGCGCCGTCGACGCCGGGTACCTAGGCGCCGCCGTTTCGCTTTCCGCGTTCACCCTGATCCCCTATGCCCTGGTGCTGTTGCAGCTGCGAGTGTTCTACGCCCGCGAGCAACCCTGGACGCCGATCGCGATCATCGTCGTCATCACCACGGTCAAGATCGTCGGCTCCGTACTGGCGCCGCATCTCACCGGCACACCCGACCTGGTCGCCGCCTATCTGGGCACGGCCAACGGAGTCGCGTTCCTGTCCGGGGCGATCGTCGGCTACTACCTGTTGCGGCGCACATTGCGGCCCTTCGGCGGCCATCTGGTCGACACCGAGGTGGTGCGCACCATCCTGGTCACGACCACCGCGGCGCTGCTGGCCGGACTGATCGCCCATGTACTGGGCCGGCTGCTGGGGCTGGCAGCCCTGACCAGCGGGCAGGGCGGCGGCGGCTCACTGCTGCGACTGCTGATCATCGCGCTGGTGATGCTGCCGATCATGGCCGCGGTGATGCTGGCCGCCCGGATACCCGAGGCGCAGGCGGTGTGGGCTGTCGTGCCATGGCTATCTGGCCGTGGTCGTCAAGCTGGTGTGCCCAACCAGCAACCTCGCCGGATCGGCGTCCCGTACCCTGAGCTCAACAATCCGTTCGTGCCGGGCACGAATCTGGCCTGCGAAGCAGCCCGGCGCGAACCCCCGCAACGCAGCGGCAGGCCCACGGCGAAAGGCCGGACGGCGAAAGGCTCGAGGGTGCACGACAACCCCTTGGACGGCCCCCACGCGGCACTCGGACAGCGCGCGCCGGGGGTACGGCAAGCTCGCGACGGGCGGCCCCCTCCGGTCGCCCAGACCCCTCGGGAGGCTGTGCTGGATTCCGCTCTCGAACCGGCGCCACCGGACGACGCGCACCCGGTGCCCGGCGCCAGCCTCGCCGGCGGTCGCTACCGGTTGCTGATCTCCCACGGCGGCACACCCGCGCTGCAGTTCTGGCAGGCCCTGGACACGGCCCTGGACCGGCAGGTGGCACTCACCTTCGTCGACCCGGATCAGACCCTGCCCGAGGGGGAGGTGCACGAGATCCTGTCACGCACCCTGCGGCTCAGCCGGATCGACCTGCCCGGTATCGCTCGAGTACTCGACGTGGCCCACACCGGCTCGGGCGGCTTGGTGGTCTCGGAGTGGGTTCGCGGCGGATCGCTGCGTGAGGTGGCCGAGACGTCACCCTCCCCGGTCGGCGCCGCCCGCGCCATGCGGTCGCTGGCTGCCGCCGCCGAGGCCGCACATCAGGCCGGCGCCGCGTTGTCGATCGATCACCCCAGCCGGGTGCGGGTCAGCATTAACGGTGATGTCGCACTGGCATTCCCGGCCACCATGCCTGCCGCCAACCCGGAGGATGACATTCGCGGAATCGGCGCAGTCCTCTACGCGCTGCTGGTCAACCGCTGGCCGCTGCCGGAATCGGGCACCGCATCCGGATTCGCACCCGCCGAACACGATTTCGCCGGCCACCCCGTCGAGGCGGACTCCGTCGATCCTGATATTCCGTTTCAGATTGCGGCGGCGGCAACCCACTCGATCGAAGCGGATGGCGGGATACGCAGTGCCTCAACACTTCTGAATCTGCTGCGGCAGGCGACGACGGTGGCCGAACGCACCGATCTGTTGGGTCCGATCGACGAGGAGCCGCCCCCGCCACCCGTGAAAGCACCGCCCGACGAAGTGACCCGCATCCGGCGTCGGCACGCCGTGCTGATCGGAAGCGGCGCCGGTGGCGTGATACTCCTGGTAGCCCTGGTCATCCTGGCCTCGGTGCTGAACCGCATTTTCGGCGACGTCACCGGGCTGGACAAAGACCAACTCGGCCTGAACAACCCGTCCACCGGGTCGTCTCAGTCATTGCAGGCCAGCTCCGTCGCGCCCGGCAACATCGTCAAACCGCTGCGGGCGACCGTGTTCTCGCCGGGCGGTGGGGCCGATGCGCCACAGGACGCTGGGCTGGCCATCGACGGGAATCCCGCCACCTTCTGGCCGACTGACACCTACCACGACTCGTTGCCGTTCCCCAATTTCAAAAGCGGCGTCGGGCTGATGTTGCAGCTGCCCGCACCCACCGTGGTCGACACGGTGGCGATCAGCGTCTCCAGCACCGGAACCCGGGTGCAGATACGCTCCTCGCCGAACCCGAACCCGGCCAGGCTGGAAGACACATCGGCGCTGACCCAGCCTAAGCTGCTACAGCCCGGTTCCAACCGGATCGCCGTCAACGCATCGTCGCCGACGTCCAACCTGTTGGTGTGGATCTCCACGCTGGGCGCCACCAACGGTGAAAGTCGCACTGAGGTCTCCGAAATCACCGTGTACGGCGCGGCGTAAGGATCCCGCCGGGTGAACGGGTGAAGTGCCCGACCATGGCCGATTGGTTAATGTCCGGCCATGCAGCACGAGAAACACCAGCAGCGGGGACGCCGGGAACTCAGCGACGCCGAGTTGCTCGCCGCGCACGTCACCGGCGACCGCTACGCGTTCGAGGAGTTGTTCTACCGCCACCACCGCCAGCTTCGTCGACTGGCCTGTCGCACCAGTCGCAGCAGTGAAGACGCTGCCGATGCCTTGCAGGATGCGATGTTGTCCGCGCATCGCGGCGCCGCCTCGTTTCGCAATGATGCCGCGGTCAGCAGTTGGCTGCACCGGATCGTGATCAACGCCTGCCTGGATCGACAGCGCCGTAGCACAACCCCCCTCAGCGCCGCCCTCGACGACCACACCCGACCGGTTGCCGACCGCACCGCACAGGTGGATACCGCGATCGTGGTACGGCATGCGCTGATGCGGTTGCCATCCGAGCAAAGGTCCGCGGTGGTCGCCGTGGACATGCACGGTTACTCGATCGCGGACACTGCCCGCGCACTGGGTGTGGCCGAGGGTACCGTCAAGAGCCGCTGTGCACGAGGGCGAGCCCGGCTGGCGGTGTTGCTCGGTCATCAGCGAACCGACTGTGCATAATGGCCCGGCTGTGCATGAGCGGACAGATGGCGGACACTGAATCGGATGCACACCGGTGACGACCATCCCGCGCACTCGGTCCCGAGCCGGATAACCACCGCGACCGGGATCGCCGCCGCGCTCACGGGAGTCGGCCTGGGAACGGCGGCCCTGATCGGCGCCCCCCAGCCGGTAACGAGTGGGCCGGACACTCTGCAGCACATCACGGCGACGTCACCGCCGCTGCCGCTGTCCGCACAAGAGATCCTCGCGCTGCTGGAACGCGAGCCGGACTTCGGGCAGCTGGACGACCCGCGGCGCCGTGCTTCGTGTCTGACCGGCCTGGGCTATCCGGCGTCCACCCGGGTGTTGGGCGTCCGGCCCGTCGAAATCGACGGTCGTTCCGCGGTACTGCTGGTGTTGCCCGGCGGGCAGGCCGACACGGTGCTTGCGCTGGCGGTGCGGCCCAGTTGTAGTTCCGCCGATACCGGGCTGCTGGGCGACACGGTGGTCCGCCGCCCGTAGCGTCCCCGGGAACAGTCGCGCTTCCGTTGGCGTTGATAGCCGCTGTAGCAGGCTTCGAGCGGAAAGGCTCTCCATGACCGTCACACCGACCATCCACGATGTGATCGTCATCGGCTCCGGCCCGGCCGGGTACACCGCCGCGATCTACGCCGCCCGGGCGCAGCTGGCGCCGGTGGTGTTCGAGGGAACCTCGTTCGGCGGCGCGCTGATGACCACCACCGAAGTGGAGAACTACCCCGGTTTCCGGGACGGCACCAACGGCCCCGACCTGATGGGCCAAATGCGCGAGCAGGCCCTGCGTTTCGGGGCCGACCTGCGCACCGAGGACGTCGAATCGGTGGTGCTGACGGGGCCGGTCAAGTCGGTCGTCACCGCCGACAGGCAGACGTATCGGTCCCGGGCGGTCATTCTGGCGATGGGCGCCGCCGCGCGCTACCTCCACATTCCCGGTGAGCAGAATCTGCTCGGCCGTGGTGTGAGTTCGTGCGCCACCTGCGACGGCTTTTTCTTCCGCGACCAGGACGTCGCGGTCATCGGTGGCGGCGACTCGGCGATGGAGGAGGCTCTGTTCCTGACCCGGTTCGCCCGCAGTGTGACGATTGTGCACCGGCGTGACGAGTTCCGGGCCTCCAAGATCATGGTCAGCCGTGCCCGCGGTAACGACAAGATCCGGTTCATCACCGACAGCGTCGCTGTGGCGGTGGAAGGTGACGACACGGTGACCGGGCTGCGACTGCGCGACACCCGCACCGACGAGGAAACCACGCTGCCGGTGACCGGCGTTTTCGTCGCGATCGGTCACGACCCACGCTCTGAGATGGTGCGCGGCCGCGGAGTAGACGTCGACGCCGACGGATACGTCCTGGTGCAACAGCCCACCACCCGCACCTCGGTCGAGGGCGTGTTCGCCGCGGGCGACCTGGTGGACCGGACCTACCGTCAGGCGGTCACCGCCGCAGGCACCGGCTGCGCTGCGGCGATCGACGCCGAGCAGTGGCTGGCAGACTCCGCAGACCGTGCCCACGTCGCCCCCGGCGGCACCGACAACAATGCCGCCCTGATGGGAACGGCGTCATGACCGCCATCGGGAACACCGGACACGCTGGCCGTCTTCGACACCTGTTTCGGGGTCCTTCCCGACGCCGTCGCATGCTGCCCCCGGCTTGAGTATCTGGGACAATTCTGGCTAACCTGCTCGCTAACCCGCAGACGAGGGTCAGCCGTTTCTGACGGCTGACACCGGTGACCGGAGGAACCTGCTATGCCGAGTCGGCACCGTGGCGCGGACGGCGCGCTGCGTTGCGGCGACCGCAACGCAGCTGTCGTCGAAATCCGGACAGCACTGGCGGCACTGGGGCTGGTGAACAGTCCCGACGCCGACCTGACCACCGGCAAGAACGTGGCGCTCGACGTGTTCGACGAAGAACTCGACCAGGCGGTGCGTGCCTTCCAGCAGCAGCGAGGCCTACTCGTCGACGGGATCATCGGCGAAGCCACCTATCGTGCGCTGAAGGAGGCATCCTACCGGCTGGGCGCCCGCACCCTCAACCACCAGTTCGGCGCACCCATGTACGGTGACGACGTCGCCACCCTGCAGGCCCGTCTGCAGGACCTCGGCTTCTACACCAACCTGGTCGACGGCTATTTTGGTTTGCAGACACACAATGCGTTGATGTCCTACCAGCGTGAGTACGGCCTGTACGCTGACGGCATCTGCGGCCCGGACACGCTGCGCTCCCTCAATTTCCTGGCTTCGCGGGTCACCGGCGGTTCGCTGCACGCATTTCGCGAGGAAGAGCTGGTACGCCGTTCCGGACCGAAGCTGTCGGGGAAACGGATTGTCGTCGATCCGGGCGGCGGTGGGACAGGTGATGGCCAACAGGGGATGATTGCCCAGGGCGACAGCGGCCTCACAAGCGAAGCCGATGTGTTGTGGGACTTGGCAAGTCGACTAGAGGGCCGGATGACCGCGATCGGCATGGAAACATTTCTCTCCCGGCCGAGTGGTCGCAGCCCGTCCGACGCCGAGCGGGCCGCCACCGCCAACACCGTCGGCGCCGACCTGATGATCAGCCTGCGCTGCGCAACCCACACCAGTCTCACCGCCAACGGCGTGGCCTCCTTTTACTTCGGCAACTCGCACGGTTCGGTCTCCACCATCGGACGTAATCTGGCTGATTTCATCCAGCGAGAGGTGGTGGCTCGCACCGGGTTACGAGATTGCCGCACTCACGGCCGGACCTGGGACCTGCTGCGCCTGACGAGGATGCCCACCGTCCAGGTCGACGTCGGTTACATCACCAACCCGCATGACCGCGCAATGCTGATATCGGCGCCGACCCGAGATGCCGTCGCCGAGGGCATCCTGGCCGCGGTCAAGCGGCTATATCTACTGGGGAAGAACGATCGGCCCACCGGGACGTTTACTTTCGCCGAGTTGCTCGCCCACGAGTTATCGGTGGACCGGTCCGGCCAACTCGGCGGTTCGTAGCAGGTTTGCGGCTGCAGCACCCGCCCCCACCGGCTCCTGCAACCGGGCGTTCTCCAGCAGTCGTTCCAACGCGGCTTCCACCTCGGCTTTCCAGCCCAGCCCCTTGTCCAGCTCTAACCGCAGCCGTGGAAAATACCGGTGCGGTGCGACCACACTGAAGCCGACCCCGAGCAGAAAATCCGCCTCGATGATGCAGTGCTCAACCGAGCAATCGCCCAGCACGTCGAGCACCGGTTCCAGTTCGGGCTGCGCGCTCGGCGAATCCAAGAGTTCAGCGACCGCAGGGGTGCGACCGAATGCTTCCAGCGCCCGGACGCCACGGCGGATCAACTCACCGACCACTCGGGCAATCAAATCGCGGGACAGACCGTCGGCCCGCGGCCCGGGTTCGACACCAAGCGAGGTCAGCAACACCGCGTCGGCGGAGACCGGCGCGGTCGGAAACCGGCGTGCCCGCGGGACGGCGCGCGGCGGTGCGTAGAGCACATAGCCCAGACACGGGGTGTCGCCGCCACCCTGTTGGCTCGGGTCTCGTGGATCCACCGCCGCTGCCGTGGCAACCTGGCCGCACGATCCCCACTCCAGCATTACCATCGACAGCCAGGCTTCCTTTTCGAACTCCGGGTCGGCGAGCCGGTCACCGTGGCCGAGGATCGCCGGATCCACCTCCCAGAAGACGCAGCGGCGCGCATGCTTGGGAAGCTGCTCGAAGCCTTCGAGACGCAGCGGTGTGATTCGAACGGACACGAGACTCCCGGACTCAACGCGGTGGTGCCATGCCAGCAACCGTTTTAAGGATAGGAGAACTGGGGTGCTGCGTGCCACAGCACGGCGTGCGGTTGCCACCGACTGAGTTGCCTACCCTGCCTGTGGGGGCCTGCCGCTACCGCCCTGGCCGGAGGCCAACCGTGCCGCGGCGGTCGCGGGGGCGCAGCTGGTTTGAGGTCGAACGCTTTAAGCGGTTGCCGTGTTCGGCGTGTTCAGCGTGTTCATGAGCAAGACAATGCGCTGTAGGTCGTCCACGGACCCGAACTCGATGACGATCTTGCCCTTGCGCTTGCCCAGACTAATGCTGACTCGGGTGTCGAAGGCGGTGGACAGTCGCTCGGCAACGTCCTGCAGACCGGGCATCTGGATCGGCTTGCGTCCCCGCGGGGTGGGCGATCCGAGGTCGCCGCAGTTGGCTAGGGTGACTGCTTCTTCGGTGACGCGAACCGAGAGCCCCTCCGCCACGATGCGCGCGGCCAACTCCTCCTGGGCCTCAGGTCCTGCCTCCAACGAGAGCAACGCCCGGGCGTGGCCTGCAGACAGCACACCGGCCGCGACCCGGCGCTGCACGGCGAGCGGCAGTCGCAACAATCGGATCATGTTCGTGACCAGCGGTCGGGACCGCCCGAGTCGCGCGGCCAACTCATCGTGCGTGACCCCGAATTCGTCGAGCAACTGCTGATAGGCCGCCGCTTCTTCCAGAGGGTTCAGTTGCACCCGGTGAATGTTTTCCAGCAGCGCGTCCCGGAGAAGGTTGTCCTCCTCGGTCTCCCGGACGATCGCCGGGATAGCCATCAGGCCGGCTTGCTGCGCCGCTCGCCAGCGCCGCTCCCCCATCACCAGTTGGAAGCGGGGCTGGCCGAGTGCCTCGGAAGCAGCGCCGGGCAGCGGCCGTACCACTATCGGCTGCATCAAACCGAACTCGCGGATGGAGTGCACCAGTTCGGTGAGCGCTTCGTCATCGAAGACCTGGCGCGGCTGGCGTGGGTTCGGCTCGATCAGCGCCGGATCGATTTCGCGGTAGACCGCCCCTATGTTCTCCCTACCGTCGGTGCCCCTCGGCGCCGGGGCGCCCAGCACCACATCCGCCGCGGCGTCACCCATCCGCGGGCCCAGCGCCCGCGAACCCGAGTTCGCATCGGCGGGCGCGGTGGGGATCAGCGCCGCCAGTCCGCGGCCCAGGCCACCCTTCCTGCGTGACGGCTGGCTCATGGGCGCCGCTCCTCCCCATCGCTTCGCTCTGCATCGTCGCCGGCTCTACTCATGGGCGCCGCTCCTCCCCATCGCTCCGCGGGGTCATGATCTTGCCTTGGCATCAGTCGGCCCCTCGCGCCCGGCAAGCTCCCGACTGGCATCCAGATAACTCATCGCACCACGCGATCCCGGATCGTATTCGATGATCGTCATGCTGTATCCCGGCGCCTCGGACACCTTGACGCTGCGCGGGATTACGGTGCGGAGGACTTTGTCCCCGAAGTACCGGCGCACCTCAGCCGCCACCTGGTCGGCCAGTTTCGTCCGCCCGTCGTACATCGTCAAGAGCACCGTGGTCACCTCGAGGTTGGGGTTGAGATGAGCCTTCACCATCTCGATATTGCGCATCAACTGCGACACGCCCTCCAGAGCGTAGTACTCACACTGGATAGGAATCATGACCTCCGGTGCCGCGACAAGCGCATTGATGGTGAGCAGTCCCAGCGATGGCGGGCAGTCAATGAAAACGAAGTCGAAGTCGAGGTCGCCCAGGCCGGCGAGCGCGGTCCGCAGTCGGTTCTCCCGCGCAACTGTGCTGACCAACTCGATCTCCGCGCCGGCCAGGTCGATGGTGGCCGGGACACAGAACAGCCGCTCACTGTGCGGACTTTGCCGCAGAGCCGCATTCAGCGGGATATCGCCGATCAGCACCTCATACGACGACGGTGTGCCGGATTGGCGATCGGTTATGCCCAACGCGGTGCTCGCGTTACCTTGAGGGTCCAAGTCGATGACGAGTGCCTTGAGCCCCTGGACGGCGAGCGCACCCGCGAGGTTTACGGCCGTGGTGGTCTTGCCGACGCCGCCTTTTTGGTTCGCGACGGTGAACACCCGACGCTGCTTCGGCCTTGGCAACGGCTCGTGGGCGGTGTGCAGCACCTGCATTGCGCGCTCCGCCGCCGCGCCGATGGGGGTATCGAACTCGTTCGACGTTTCACGTGAAACACCGGCGGGCGAACCCTGCATCGTCGGTATCACCGGCGGATGATTTTGCGCACCAACCCGGTTCGGCGGTGCAGCGGTGGTAGCGGATGCACGGGCTGCGGCGGGTGCACTGGGTGAGGAATGATCGCGGGCGTTCGCTCGTCGCCGACCATCTGTTTCAGTCATGTCGGTGTCCTGGAACGCCCGGGTCGCGCCACCGGTTGGCCTCGGCTCCGCGCTCCGCGTAGCGCCACCACCACGGTTGCGGGCGGACTCAAATAGTTCACGCCACATCTCACCACCCTGACATCGTCGGCACCCAGAGCGATCATCACACGCCGGTGTTCGGCGAGTTCTGCAGGTGCCCGCTCGCCTTTGACGGCGAGCATCTGCCCCCCGGGCCGCAGCAACGGCAAGCTCCACTCCGTCAGCCTGTCCAAAGCCGCCACCGCCCGCGACACCACCGCGTCCG
Organism: Mycobacterium sp. TH-M82; assembly: GCF_057473605.1. Lineage (NCBI taxonomy): Bacteria > Bacillati > Actinomycetota > Actinomycetes > Mycobacteriales > Mycobacteriaceae > Mycobacterium > Mycobacterium sp. TH-M82. The sequence continues at coordinate 13,379 of NZ_JBYCKY010000365.1, forward strand.
CCCCGCCGGCCGCGCCGCGCACAGCAGCTTCTTCAGCGCGTCCGCGGATCACCTCCACCTCCAGGCCCAGTTCCGCGACGGCCTCGCGAAGGAACTCGCTGCGACGCAGCAAGGGTTCGACCAGCACCACCTCGAGGTCCGGCCGGGCGATCGCCAGGGGCAAACCGGGCAGCCCGGCGCCACTGCCGATGTCGACAACGCGCTCACCCGGTTGCAGCAATTCGCCGATCGCGGCGCAGTTGAGCAGGTGCCGGTCCCAGATCCGGTCCGTCTCCCGGGGCCCGAGCAATCCCCGCCGCACACCGGCACCGCCCAGCACGGCGGCGTAGCGCCGGGCCAGGTCCAGCCGTCCCCGGAAGATATCGGATGCCGCGTCGAGTGGTTCATTGAGCGAAGGCACACCCTGGGACGCCCGAGGTGGTTCGTCGCCTTCGGCACGGTCCGCCGAGCTTCCCACCCCGACACGTTTCACGTGAAACATTCCTCCGACTCACGGAGAGAACGGGTGGGTTGAACCAACACAGTTATAACTCTCTAGCCCGGCCGGACCACGACGTGGCGGGACGGTTCCACGCCCTCGCTTTCACTGTGCACACCCGGCACCGCCGCAACGGCATCGTGCACGATCTTACGTTCGAACGGCGTCATCGCAGTCAGCTTCTCGTCCTCGCCGTGCTCCAGCACCCGTCTGGCGACTTCCTCGCCCAACGCGGTCAGGTCCTCCCGGCGCCGTCGTCGCCAGCCACTGATATCGAGCATGAGCCGGCTGCGCTCTCCGGTCTTCTGGTGCACAGCCAGTCGGGTCAACTCCTGCAGCGCATCGAGGACTTCGCCCCTTCGCCCCACCAACTTGGTCAGGTCGTCACCGCCGTCGATGCTCACCACCGCGCGAGCACCCTGCACGTCCAGGTCGATATCGCCGTCGAAGTCGAGTAGGTCCAACAACTCTTCCAGATAGTCGCCGGCGATCTCCCCCTCGGCAACCAACCGCTCCTCCACGTCCCCCGCTTCCTCTGCGTGGCCGTCAGTGGCGTCAGTGGCGTCGAGTCCGTCTGGACGGTCCGTACCGCTGCGTTCTGTGACCTCAGGGTCTGTCATGGCTACCTCCTATGCATTCCCTCTGCATTCACCGCCGGTAATCAACCGATCGCACTCGCCGACAGTGGCGCCCGCTCAACGCCGGCGTTTTTTCGCCTTGGCACCGGGGCGCGTGCCCCGACTCCGCGCCGCCAGTTTCGGCCTGCTTGTATCGACCGGTGACGATTGTCGTTCACTTCTCGGCTCTTTCGTCTCGCCGTCAGGCGTCGGCCGGCCAGTGGTCGTTTCGCCGACGGCGTCCGCTGCCGCACCGTCGCCGTCTCCGTGCCGCGGCCTGGGTGTTCTTTTGGGCTTGGCACCCGGCGCTGGTGCGTTCGCCGCACGTCGGCGCAGCGCCTCCTCCTTCTTGGCCTCGTCCTCTTTGGCGATCACACCGAAGACGTAGTGCTGCTGACCGAAGGTCCAAATATTGTTGGAGACCCAGTAAAAAATGATGGCCAGCGGCAGGAACGGCCCGCCTACCACAACCCCCAGCGGGAACACGTACAGCGCCAATTTATTCATCACCGCGGTCTGTGGATTGGCGGCAGCCTCTGGACTCTGTCGCGCCACCGACGCTCGGCTGTTGAAATACGTTGCAATGCCTGCCAAGATCATCACCGGCAACCCGACGGCGATCACTGCGGGGCGGCTAAATTCGGTAAACGCGTCCAAACCGGTTCGTTGCGTCATGAACGCCCCGAGCGGCGCACCGAACAGGTTGGCATCGAGGAAATGGGCCACATCGGCGGGACTGAACACATAGTTGCCGGTAGCCCGGTTCTCGGCTACCGAGAGGTGTGGCTGGCCGAACCCCCCGGTCGTCCGGTTGAACGAGCGCAGTACGTGATATAGCCCCAGGAACACCGGGATCTGCGCCAGCATCGGCAAGCACCCCAAGATCGGGTTGAAGCCGTGCTCACGCTGGAGCTTCTGCATCTCCAGCGCCATCTTTTGGCGGTCCTTGCCGTACTTTTTCTGGAGTGCCTTGATTTGCGGCTGCAGCTCCTGCATCTGGCGGGTCGTCCGGATCTGGCGGACGAACGGCTTGTACAACAGTGCACGCAGCGTGAAAACCAGAAACACCACCGACAGCGCCCACGCGAAGAAGTTGGACGGTCCCAGCATCATTGCAAAAGCCTTGTACCACACCCACATAATGGCCGACACCGGGTAGTAGACGACGTCGAGGCTGGCCCAATTAAACAACCGGCTCGCTCCCCCCCTGCTTTACCGGCCTGCCCTGGCCAGCTGGACCGGCCAGCTCGAATTCGGCCCGTTCGGGTATGGGATCCCATCCGCCGGGATGCCACGGCCCACACTTTCCCAGTCGGATTACCGTCAGCCGGGTACCTCGGATCAGACCGTACTCGCGCAGTGCCTCCACCGCGTACTGACTGCAGCTAGGTACGAACCGGCAACTGGGCAGTCGCAGCGGTGAGATCATATGACGATACAGCTCGATGAGGAAGATCACTGCCCGCACGACCCTTCCTGCCCGCACCGGCTCCCCACACAACACGCGACCGAACCTCCTCACCGCAGATCCCCGGTGCCTCACCGATGGCCACCCTCCAGTCGAGCAAGACACTCCAGGCCGGATCTCAGCTGCTGTTCCAGGCACGCCGACTTCATCTGGCTGCTGCCCGGGAGCGCACGAATCACCACCTGTCCCGACGGTTCCAGCCCGGCGAGGATACTGCGCGCCGCATGCCGTAGTCGCCGTGCGACTCGGTGCCGCTGCACCGCCGAACCTACCGACTTCCCGATTATCAAGCCGACACGTGGGCCTGATACCTCAGCACTCTCAGCACCTCCGACCGGCGATCCACCGATCCCCCGGCCGTGGATCACGATGTCGCGCTGCACAACCCTTCTTCCGTATTTAACCGTCGCGGTGAAGTCAGCCGATCGCCGCATCCGGTACTGCGCGGAGAGCACCGCTTCCTGCCTGTCCGACCCGTTTCGGTACCCATCCTCAAGCAGTCAGCGAACGCCGCCCTTTCCGGCGCCGGCCTGAGACAATCCCACGCCCGGCGCGGGTCCGCATACGAAGCCGGAAACCGTGAACCCGGGCCCTCCGGCGATTGTTCGGCTGAAAGGTCCGCTTGCCCTTGGTCACGGCACACTCTCCTTGCTGCGCATCGCATCTGCCGTGCACACCGCGGTGTGGCGTGCCCACACTAGCCGACGCGCTGGTAAGTCTCGCTAAACTTCTACATCTCGCTGGGAACCGGCTTGTTAACCTGGAGCGCCGGTACAGCATCGGTCACAGCCGTATCGCCAACGTTCGGGCGACCGTTCGAAGGTTACTGATGTGGCTTCGCCAGGTCAAACCTCGGCTACCGTTATCCTGGCACCGGTCACCAACCGCCGGGCTCACCCCACCACCCACAGTCGTCCCATCGACCACATCCAGTTACCAAAATCTCGATCACTCGAGGCAATATCACCAAACGATTGGCCCCTCTCAACCAAACCTGTTAACTTCTGGCAATGCCGTTCAGCACCGGAACGGTACCCGACAACCAAGCGACGACGAATCGGCCCTCAATCCAGACAAGTCTTGCTGACTCTGTGAAACGCCGAGTTCAGATGCAGCGGCTAGTGGGCCGTGACCTGCACATGAACGCGTTGTCCACACCTGTGGATAACTGTGTGGACAGTTCGCCATCGCAACACAAGAGGGTGCGTCTCGACGTCGAACCAGGAAGATCCGTCTTTGCCCGATAACCTGACCGATGACCCCGGCCCCGGCTTCGCGACAGTCTGGAATGCCGTCGTCTCCGAACTCACCGCCGACACCGGCGCCGCAGTCGGCAACGGCCACAGCTTGCCCAAGGTCTTGACCCCGCAACAAAGAGCCTGGCTAAACCTGGTGCAGCCGATCACCATTGTCGAAGGGTTCGCGCTGCTGTCGGTGCCCAGCGGCTTCGTCCAAAATGAGATCGAACGCCACCTGCGCACCCAGATCACCGACGCACTCAGTCGCCGCCTGGGTCAGCCGATCGAACTCGGCGTCCGCATCGCACCATCCGCGGAGGACGCAGAGAGTGCAGCTACCGAGAACCGCAGCGACACCGAAGACGAGGCCGATGTTGACCTCGACAATGTAGTCGACACCCAATACGAGTGGCCCACGTATTTCACCGAGCGGCCCAGCGACAACTCGGCCGCTGCCGAGGGAACCAGCCTAAACCGCCGATACACCTTCGACACCTTCGTGATCGGCGCCTCCAATCGGTTTGCTCACGCCGCCACACTCGCCATCGCCGAAGCGCCGGCACGCGCCTACAACCCGTTGTTTATCTGGGGTGAGTCCGGGCTGGGCAAGACACATCTTCTCCACGCCGCCGGCAATTACACCCAACGACTGTTTCCCAGCATGCGCGTCAAGTACGTCTCCACCGAAGAATTCACCAACGACTTCATCAACTCCCTACGTGACGATCGTCGCGTCGCGTTCAAACGCAGCTACCGCGACATCGACGTGCTGTTGGTCGACGACATCCAGTTCATTGAAGGCAAGGAGGGCATCCAAGAGGAGTTCTTCCACACGTTCAATACCCTCCACAACGCCAACAGGCAGATCGTCATCTCCTCTGACCGCCCGCCGAAACAACTCGCCACCCTGGAAGACCGGCTGCGCACCCGGTTCGAATGGGGCTTGATCGCTGACGTGCAGCCCCCCGACCTGGAGACCCGCATCGCCATCCTCCGCAAGAAGGCGCAAATGGAACGGCTCGACGTACCCGACGACGTACTCGAGTTGATCGCTGCCAGCATCGAACGCAACATTCGCGAACTCGAAGGTGCGCTCATCCGGGTGACCGCGTTCGCATCCCTGAACAAAACAACCATCGACAAAGCGCTCGCCGAGATCGTGCTGCGTGACCTCATCGCCGACGTCAGCACCATCCACATCAGCCCCGCGACCATCATGGCCGCTATCGCCGAGTACTTCGACACCACCGTCGAAGAACTACGCGGTCCTGGCAAAACCCGGCCGCTAGCGCAGTCTCGACAGATCGCCATGTATCTCTGCCGTGAGCTGACCGATCTGTCGCTACCCAAGATCGGCCAGGCGTTCGGCCGCGATCACACTACCGTGATGTACGCCGACCGGAAGATCCGCAGCGAGATGGCCGAACGACACGAGGTTTTCGACCAAGTCACAGAACTGACCACCCGGATTCGCCAACGCGCCAAGCGTTGACCACAGGCGCCGGCCAGTCAAAAATGCATCGCAAAACTTCCGTCCCACCCACACCACTGGTCGCAGCAACGAGCTGTGCAGCCCGTTGTGCATAACTTGTCGACGCTGCCCCGCCCACTGCGATCCCGATGCACAACTCACGCTCGATCCCCAACGACCACCGTGGCATCACCACTGTCACACACCGATGATCCCCAGCCGCGAAACCTACTCACCAGCGACGATGATGCCGCTACCCAAGATCCACAAGCCCTATTACTGATACTTGTCTTTTCACCTCAATCCTTCTTAGAAGAACACGGTTGGGGATGGCGTCATACACACCCGGGTGAGCCGCGGCGGGTTGAGCCGTCCCAAGCCGGTCCTGGCGGCATCGCCGAATACCTTTCCAAGATGCAGTCCGAAGCCGTACGGTTGGTCTTCCACCGCCGTTACGCTTGTCATGCGCAGCCGCCGGGTAAAGCTCGATACGAAAGTGACACGGTGACGAAGGAACACTATGGATGCGGTAACCAGCAAAGTTGATCTCACGGACTTGAAGTTTCGCCTGGACCGGGACGACTTCGCCGATGCGGTGGCCTGGGTAGCGAAAATCTTGCCGCAGAGACCGACCGTGCCGGTGTTGGCCGGGGTCCTGCTGGTCGGTTCTGACACCGGCCTGACGGTGTCCGGGTTCGACTTTGAGGTTTCCGCCGAGGTAAACCTGGCCGCCGAGGTCGCCTCGCCGGGCACCGTTTTGGTGTCCGGCCGGCTGTTGTCGGACATCACACGCGCGTTGCCGGCTCAACCTGTCGACGTCAGCGTTGAGAGCAATCGGATGCTGTTGACGTGCGGCAACGCCAAGTTCGCCCTGCCGACGATGGCGGTGGAGGATTACCCGACGTTACCGACGTTGCCGGAGGAGACCGGTGCGATGCCCGCTGAGTTGTTTGCCGAGGCGATCGGCCAGGTAGCGGTTGCGGCGGGCCGGGATGACACGTTGGCTATGTTGACTGGCATTCGAGTTGAGATTTCCGGTGACACAGTGGTTTTGGCGACGACCGATCGGTTTCGCCTGGCGGTTCGTGAGCTGACTTGGTCGTCATCGGCGGAGTCGGCCGAGATCGAGGCAGCGGTGCTGGTTCCGGCTAAGACATTGGCCGAAGCCGCCAGGGCCGGGGCTGAGGGTTCCGAGGTGCACCTGGCGTTGGGAGCGGGGTCAGAAGTGGGCAGGGAGGGCTTGCTTGGTATCAGCAGTGCCGGGAGACGCAGCACCACCCGGCTGTTGGATGCTGAGTTTCCGAAATTCCGTCAGTTGCTGCCCAGCGAGCACAGCGCTGTCGCCACTGTGGGGGTGGCAGAGTTGACCGAGGCTATCAAACGGGTTGCGTTGGTGGCTGATCGTGGCGCGCAGGTTCGAATGGAGCTGGGTGAACAGATGCTGCGACTCTCAGCAGATGCGGGCGACGGTGGCCATGCCGAAGAAGACCTGCCGGTGGACTTCGCCGGCGAGCCGTTAACGATCGCGTTCAACCCGGCCTACCTGAACGACGGATTAGGTTCACTGCACAGCGAGCGGGTGTCGCTGGGATTCAGCGATCCGAAGAAGCCAGCGGTGCTGCGACCTGTCCGCGGCGACGATCCCCCGCCGGAAGGTTCCGGACCGTTCCCGGCGCTGGCGTCTGATTATGTCTATTTGCTTATGCCGGTTCGGTTGCCCGGCTGATCGACCTGACGCGCTGATAGCAGAGGTGGATCGTTGAGGTGTATGTTCGTCGGTTGGGGTTGTGTGATTTCCGGTCGTGGGCGCATGTCGACCTTGAACTCGGGACCGGAGCGACGGTGCTGGTGGCACCCAATGGCTATGGCAAGACCAACCTCGTTGAGGCACTGTGGTATTCGGCCACTCTGGGTTCATATCGGGTGGCCGGCGACGCACCGTTGGTCAGGGTGGGTGCGACTCGGGCGTTGGTGTCGACGATCGTTGTCAACGACGGTCGTGAACTTGCTCTTGATGTCGAGATCACGGCTGGGCGTGCGAACAAGCTGCGCCTGAACCGAACGGCGGTACGCAACGCGCGCGAGGTGATCGGGGTATTGCGAGCGGTGCTGTTCGCGCCTGAGGACCTTGCTATGGTGCGCGGTGATCCTGGTGAAAGGCGCCGGTACCTCGACGACCTGGCCAGTGTGCGCCGGCCGCGAATCGCGGGCATCCGGGTCGATTACGATCGGGTGTTGCGTCAGCGGACGGCGCTGCTGAAAAATGCTTCCGGGGTGCTGCGTCGTGGCGGACATGGTGAGCGTGCCGACTGCGCCGACCGCGATGTAGGCAGCAGTATCGATGTTTGGGATGAGCAGTTGGCTACGCACGGCGCCGAGCTGATGGCGGCACGCATCGATTTGGTGAATCAGTTAGCGCCGGAAGTGGAGAAGGCGTATCAGTTGTTGGCGCCGGAGCGACGAAAAGCCGCCATCGCCTACCGGCCTAACCTGGAGATGGCGCCCGAGGAGCTTACCGGCGATGTGGTCCATCTGAAGGAAGCGTTGCTGACCGCGCTGTCGCGACGTCGCTCGGCTGAGCTTGAACGTGGCGTGTGTCTAGTCGGTCCGCACCGCGACGAATTGGAACTGCGACTCGGCGATCGACCGGTGAAAGGTTTTGCCAGCCATGGCGAATCGTGGTCCGTTGCGCTGGCTCTACGATTAGCCGCCTATGAGCTGCTGCGCGACGAGGGACCCGAGCCGGTGCTGCTTCTCGATGACGTGTTCGCCGAATTGGACGACGCCCGCCGCCGAGCGCTGGCCAAGGTCGCCGGTTCTGCGGAACAGTCGCTGGTCACTACGGCGGTGCCGGAAGATATCCCAGCGGAGTGGGGGGCCACGCAGGTGCTGATAACCCTCGCCGCGGCTGACGAGGGGCGGGTGTCGAAGGTGGCGGAGATCATATCTGCGCCCGTTGACAGGGAGCGGAAATGACTGATCAGCACACGCCCGCCTCCGAGCCCCCGGGCGGCACGGATTTTGTCCGGCGCGCCTTGCAGGAGGCACGCGATGCGGCGCGCAGAGAGGGCAAGGACGTCGGCCGGGGTCGGAGATCGTCGAGCCGGCGCCGCGTTGCTGGCAGCGGTAGCCGGCGCAGTTGGTCCGGCCCGGGCTCGGATCGGCGTGATCCGCAATCTCTGGGGGCGGCCACCCGGGACGTGGCACGTATCCGAGGCTGGTCGGTGCGCGTCGCCGAAGGCGCGATATTCGGTCAGTGGTCGTCGGTGGTAGGTTGGCACATCGCTGATCACGCTAGACCGACCGGGTTGCGGGACGGCGTGCTCAGCGTGTCCGCTGAGTCGACGGCATGGGCCACGCAGCTGCGGATCGTGCAGGCACAACTGATTGCCAAGATCGCCGCCGCAGTCGGTAACGGGGTGGTGACGGCGCTAAAAATCACCGGGCCGACCGCGCCATCGTGGCGTAAGGGGCCGCTGCACATCGCCGGCCGGGGGCCCCGCGACACCTACGGCTGACCGGTCATCCGGCCCGCGCCGACCACTGAGAGCAACGGGCTGAGCTCCTCTACAAGCATGCAAATGCGTCTGGCCAGCGGAGGACCACTCCTGCGGTGGCGATATCGACGCTACGGGCTGATCAGATGGTGGGAAACACCGCCAGAAAACCGGCCCTGTCGGTGGATCACGGTAGACTGGCAGCCGACCCGCCGCGGTAACTTCACTGCGTGCACATGACCCCTGAGGAGAGCTCTCCGACCGTGGCTGCCCAGAAGAATAAAGCGCAACCCACGTACGACGCCCAGGCCATCACAATTCTCGAAGGGTTGGAGGCCGTCCGCAAACGTCCCGGCATGTACATCGGCTCCACCGGTGAGCGCGGGTTGCACCATCTGGTCTGGGAGGTGGTCGACAACTCGGTGGACGAGGCGATGGCCGGCTACGCGACCGCCATCGACGTGGTCCTGCTCGAGGACGGCGGCGTGGAGGTGCGCGACAACGGCCGAGGCATCCCGGTCGGCATGCATGAATCGGGTATCCCCGCGGTCGACGTTGTGATGACCCAGCTGCACGCCGGCGGCAAGTTCGGCGGCGAGAACGGCGCGTATGCGGTCTCCGGTGGACTGCACGGGGTGGGAGTGTCCGTGGTCAATGCGCTGTCCAACCGGCTGGAAGTCGAGATCTACCGCAACGGCCACGAATGGTTTCAATGCTATGACCACTCGGTGCCGGGCACCCTCAAGCAGGTAGCGGAGACCAAAAAGACCGGCACCACCGTTCGGTTCTGGGCCGACCCGGATGTCTTCGAAACCACCGAGTACAACTTCGAGACCGTCACGCGCCGGTTGCAGGAGATGGCTTTCCTCAACAAGGGGCTGACCATCACCCTCACCGACCAGCGGGTGACCCAGCAAGACGTCGTCGACGAGATCGTCAGCGACGTCGCCGAGGCTCCGAAGTCGGCCGAAGCGAAGGCCGCCGAGTCGGCCGCACCGAAAAAGGTCAAGCGGCGAGTCTTCCATTACCCCGGCGGGCTGGTCGACTATGTCAAGCACATCAACAGCACCAGCACGAAAACGCCGATCCACTCCAGCATCGTGGACTTCTCCGGCAAAGGCGAGGATCACGAGGTCGAAGTCGCGATGCAATGGAACACCAGTTATGCCGAATCGGTGCATACCTTCGCCAACACGATCAACACCGCGGAAGGTGGCACCCACGAAGAAGGCTTTCGCACGGCATTGACCTCGGTGGTCAACAAGTACGCCCGAGACAAGAAGCTGCTCAAGGACAAAGAGGCCAATCTGACCGGCGACGACGTTCGGTTGGGTTTGTCCGCTGTCATCTCGGTCAAGGTTAAAGAACCGCAGTTCGAAGGCCAGACCAAGACCAAGCTCGGCAACACCGAAGTGAAGTCGTTTGTGCAGAAAGTCTGCAACGAGCAGCTCGCGCACTGGTTCGAAGCCAACCCGTCCGAGGCCAAGGCGGTGATCAACAAGGCGATCTCGTCGGCTCAGGCCCGCATCGCGGCCGCCAAGGCCCGGGACTTGGTGCGCCGCAAGAGCGCCACCGATCTCGGAGGGCTGCCCGGGAAGCTGGCCGACTGCCGTTCGGGAGACCCGAAGAAATCGGAACTGTATGTGGTCGAAGGTGATTCGGCTGGCGGATCGGCCAAGAGCGGCCGTGACTCTGAATTCCAGGCAATTCTGCCGCTGCGCGGCAAGATCATCAACGTGGAGAAGTCGCGCATCGACCGGGTGCTGAAGAACACCGAGGTGCAGGCGATCATCACCGCGCTGGGCACTGGAATCCACGACGAGTTCGACATCTCCAAGCTGCGTTACCACAAGGTCGTGCTGATGGCCGACGCCGATGTCGACGGTCAGCACATCGCTACCCTGCTGTTGACCCTGCTATTCCGTTTCATGCGGCCGCTGATCGAACACGGGCACGTGTTCCTGGCGCAGCCGCCGCTGTACAAGCTGAAGTGGCAGCGCGGTGCCGAGCCGGAATTCGCCTACTCTGACCGCGAGCGGGACGGCCTGCTGGCGGCCGGGAAGAAAGCCGGCAAGAAGATCAACGCCGACGATGGCATCCAGCGCTACAAGGGTCTGGGCGAGATGGACGCCAAGGAGTTGTGGGAGACCACGATGGACCCGGCAGTGCGGGTGCTGCGCCAGGTCACCCTCGATGACGCTGCCGCCGCCGACGAGCTGTTCTCCATCCTGATGGGCGACGACGTCGAAGCGCGACGCAGCTTCATCACGCGCAACGCCAAAGATGTTCGTTTCCTGGATGTCTGACGGGGCGGCGTCCCCGCCGGATTCGCTGATCGACGAACGAGGAGTAGATGACAGACACCACGCTGCCACCCGGTGACGGCTTCATCGACCGGGTCGAGCCGGTAGACATCCAGCAGGAAATGCAACGCAGCTATATCGACTACGCGATGAGCGTTATCGTGGGCCGGGCGCTGCCGGAAGTGCGCGACGGGCTCAAGCCGGTACACCGCCGGGTGCTGTACGCGATGTTCGACTCCGGCTTCCGGCCGGACCGCAGCCACGCCAAATCGGCCCGCTCGGTTGCCGAGACGATGGGCAACTACCACCCGCACGGTGACGCGTCCATCTACGACACCCTGGTGCGAATGGCCCAGCCGTGGTCGCTGCGTTACCCGCTGGTCGACGGCCAGGGCAACTTCGGGTCGCCGGGCAACGACCCACCAGCCGCAATGCGGTACTGCAGTACGGCAGATACGTTGGTGCGCTTACCATTTGGTAAGTCGATACGCATCGGCGATGTCTTTGAAGGCGCGCAACCCGACTCCGACCACGCCATCGAGACGAAGGTGCTCGACCGGCACGGCAACCCGGTTTCGGCAGATTGTTTGTTCCATTCGGGCGACCACCAGACCTACAAGGTGCGCACCGCAGAAGGCTACGAGGTCACCGGCACGGCCAACCACCCGCTCCTGTGCTTGGTCGACGTCGGCGGTGTGCCCACGCTGCTGTGGAAGCTGATCGAAGAGATCCGCCTTGACGATCACGTGGTGCTGCAGCGGACTCCTCCAACGGAGTTCGGCCCAGCCGACTGGAACGCAACGTTGGAAGCGCTTCTGTTGGGAGCTTTCACCAGCGAGGGTTTCGTATCTGAGACGCGGGCGGGGTTCAACAACCTTGACCGCGATTACTTTCACATGGTGGTGAGCGCTTACGACGCTGTTGTCGGCGGTAAGCGGTACGTCTCGCAACGGAGGATCAGATCGGGATCGCTGCTGTATGAACTTGATATCCACAATCCTGCAGAATTGAAGAAAACCCGACTTGGGGAATTGTGCGGGCAGCGTTCGGCAGAAAAAGTGGTGCCGGAATGGCTCTGGCACTCCCCCGCCGCGGTCAAGCGAGTGTTCCTGCAGGCCCTCTTCGAGGGCGACGGCTCCTGCTCTGCCCTGCCTCGCAACACGATCCAGATCTCCTACTCGACGCGCAGCGAGCGACTGGCCAAAGACGTCCAGCAGCTGTTGTTGGAATTCGGGGTCATCTCCCGCCGCTACCGCCATGCTGTCGGCGAGTACAAGGTCGTCATCACCAACCGCGCCCAGGCCGAACTGTTCGCCAGCCAGATCGGTTTCGGCGGTGCCAAGCAGGAGAAGCTCACCGAAATCCTGTCGTCGATGCCGCCGTGCGCCGGTATGGACAGCGATCATGTTCCCGGGCTGGCCCGGTTCATCCGCCGGCACTGCGGCAGCCGCTGGATCGACAAGGACTGGCTGAATCGCCACAACATCGACCGCATCCAGCGCTGGCGCACCCGCGGCGAGGAAATCCTCGGTCACATCGCCGATCCAGACGTGCGTGCGATCGCCTCCGAGCTCACCGACGGCCGTTTCTACTATGCAAAAGTCGCCAGCGTCACCGACGCCGGGGTGCAGCC
>NZ_JBYCKY010000366.1:0-5576 GCF_057473605.1 Mycobacterium sp. TH-M82
CCTACGAGGTGGTCAAGGACGTGTTCGGCCGCTCCGGCGATCAGGGGGTGGAGTTCGTCAAGGTGGCGATGCAGCCCGGCATGCCGCAGGGGATCGGGCGGGTCGGTGACGCCACAATCGTCACGCTGCCCGGCAACCCGGTCAGCGCGCAGGTGTCCTTCGAGGTGTTCATCCGGCCCCCGCTGCGATCGGCGATGGGCCTGCCCGCTCCCGAGCGGCCCCGCCGCGGCGCGGTGCTGGCCGCGACGTTGACGTCACCGCCGGGTAAGCGGCAGTTCCGCCGCGGCTTGCTCGACCGGGTCGCCGGCACCGTCAACGCCTACGGCCCGCCGGCATCGCATCATCTGCGCTACCTGGCGTCGGCGAACTGCCTCCTGGACATCGCCGAGGATGTCACGGAGGTGCCGACCGGAACCCACCTGCAAGTCTGGGACCTGACCGGCTGAGCTCGGCAAGTTCGTAAGATGACCGGATGGCCAGACGCCCCCGTCCAGCAGCCGATCCGGGATCGGGCCTGCGGCGGCTGCCCGGGTTGCTGCGTTCGGCCGTTCCGCCGGTGCACCGCGCCGGGTGGCCGTTCGTCTCCGCCGGGCTTGCGCTGGCTCTGGTGGCGACAAGAGCCGGACGCAACCATCGCCTGCTGCTCCGGGCCGGGCTGCTGGCCGCCGGTGCCAGCGCCGTATTCTTTCGTCATCCGCGCCGCGTGCCCCCCGCCCGGGCGGGGGTGGTGGTGGCGCCCGCCGACGGGGTGATCTGCGCGATCGACGCCGCGACGCCACCCGCCGAACTCGATCTGCCCGACGTGGCGCTGCCGCGGGTCAGCATCTTCATGTCGATACTCGACGCACATGTGCAACGGGCACCGACCGGCGGCGAGGTGCTCGCGGTGCTGCACCGGGCGGGCCGGTTCGGCTCGGCAGACCTGGCCGCGGCCAGCACCGACAATGAACGCAACAGCATGCGGATCCGCACGCCGGACGGCGCCGAGGTGGTCGTCGTGCAGATCGCCGGCCTGCTGGCGCGGCGCATCGTCTGTGACGCCCGGCCAGGCGACAACCTGTCGATCGGCGAGAGCTACGGCATGATCCGGTTCGGTTCCCGGCTGGACACCTACCTGCCGGTGGGCACGGTCCCGCTGGTGGAAATCGGTCAGCGTGCCGTCGCCGGCGAAACCGTACTGGCTGAACTGCCATGACCTCCTCGCGCGCCAGGCGGGCGGTGGGACTGCACATCCTACCCAGCTCGATGACGGTGCTGGCCATCTGCGCCGGGCTCACCTCGATCAAGTTCGCCCTCGACGGCCAGCCGCACATCGCGATGGCGCTGATCGCCGCGGCCGCCATTCTCGACGGGCTGGACGGTCGGGTCGCCCGCATCCTTGACGCCGAGTCGCGGATGGGCGAGCAGATCGACTCGCTGGCCGATGCGGTGAACTTCGGGGTGGCGCCCGCGGTGGTGATCTACGTGTCGCTGCTGTCGACCCTGTCGGCCGGCTGGATCGTGGTGCTGCTGTATGCGGTGTGCGTGGTGTTGCGGCTGGCCCGGTTCAACGCGTTGCTCGACGACGCCAGCCTGCCCGCCTACACCCGCGAGTTCTTCGTCGGCATGCCCGCTCCGGCCGGCGCGATCTCCCTGATCGGGCTGCTGTCGGCCAAACTGCAGTTCGGTGACGGGTGGTGGACGTCGCAATGGTTCGCCTGCGCGTGGGTGGTGGCCACGTCCGTGCTGCTGGTCAGCCGCATCCCGATGAAGAAGATGCATGCCGTGTCGGTGCCGCCTAACTTGGCCGCGGTGTTGCTGGCGGTGCTGGCACTGGTCGCCGCTGCCGCGTTCCTGTTCCCCTACATCCTGGTCATGGTGCTGATCGTGGCCTACCTGTGTCACATTCCGTTCGCTATCCGCAGTCAGCGCTGGGTGGCCGCACACCCGGAAGCCTGGGAGGACGAACCGAAGCAGCGCCGCGCCGCGCGCCGCGCGATCCGCCGGGCGCAACCCGGCCGCCGCTCGGTGGCGCGGCTTGGCCTGCACAAGCCCGGCGGCCGCTGACATGACGACCCCCGCCCACGGCTCCCGCCACCTCGCCCTGACCGCCCGGCTGAACACATCCGCGGTCGGCGCACGCCGCGGTGTCGTCCGGTTGTATCCGGAAGCGGTTGCCGCCCTTGGCATCCGGGAATGGGGATCAGCTGTTGTGTGTTGAGTGGTCGGTTGTTGATGCTCCTATTCGCGTTGAAGGTCAAGTGGCGGTGAGCCAGGCGCGGTAGTTGGCGGCGAGGGTGTCGTCGCGTTTGAGCAGGCTCAAGATGTCGAGTTTGGAGCCGCCGTTGGCCAGCTGGTGGGTGACGTAGTCGCGGGTGCGCGGGTCGTTGGACATAGGCACCAAGGCGCTGCGGTGCGGGCCTTGCACGCGCTCAGTACCGCCACCGCGATGGGCTCGGTGTGTGCACCGGGGCTGATGAGGTTGGTGGTGCTGCGGCGACGGTAGCGTTCCCGCAGTTCGGCAGGGGCGGTGATGAGCAGGGCTTTGATCTGGTTGATCGCTGCGGTGCGGGCCTTGATCGCACCGCGTCGGGCGATCAGCAGCGCTTTGAGTGCGCTGGTGTGCTCGTCTTTAGGCACGGCCAGACCGTCGCCGGCCAACGCGGTACGGGCCGCGGCGTAGGCATCGAGCGGATCGGATTTACCCCGCCGCCTGCGTGCGGCGCGGTCGGGGCGGCTGACCTCGGCCACCTCGATCCCGGCTTCCTGCAGAGCCCGGGTGAATCCCGCCCCGTAGCTACCGGTGCCCTCCACACCAGCGATCGCTACCTCGCCGTAGCTTTACGCCCATTTGATTGCCGCGGTTTAAGAAGAAGGGACGCGACGCCGATCGGGTTTCGTTTTCGACCGGAGCGATGGGGGTCGAGCCCGACCGGCGACATCTGACGCAACCGAACTTAGCCCAAACTTAGCCCGCTTCTGCGAGCACTGGGTCGTCAGCGATGGCCGTCTGGATGTACTCCGACGCCAGCGTTGCGTTGTTCAGCTTATTCAGCAAATTCGCAGGGTCGTCGATGATCATCGTGCGCCCAGTCGGATCAGCTCACACACCCGCTTCGACGGTCGTTTCGAGTTCATCGATGCAGTGCATCCCCGCACGAGCGCAAAGATACATCATCACGCCCTGCTACCTGGTGCAGATTTACCCTAGTCGACCCGAGCGGGCTTATGAATGATTAATGTCCAGACGGAGGCTTTACACAACCTGGTCATCATCGCAGCATGTCGAAGGAGCGCCGAGATGGCACGTGGTCGCAGCATCAAGGGGCATCGTCAAGCGCGTAAGGGGAGCGGGTGCGGTCGGGTGATCGGTGTGGGCACGGCCGTGGGGGCGTTTTTGACGTTCGGGATGCCGACGGCGGCCGTACCGGTGGCTCAGGCCGACGTGGTCGACGAGGTGGTCGATCACGTGTTGTCACCGTTTGTGGATGCCGCGACGAACACCGTTGACTGGGATGCGTTGGTGACCCCCGGCGCGTGGTCCGCCTTTTTCAGTACCGCGCACTGGGATGGTGTCTTGGCCGAGCTGCACACTTTGGGTGCCGCCGCTGTGCCGGCGGTCTGGGATTCGTCTGCTGCCGACTTGACCGCGTCGTTGCAGCAGTTCATCTACACCCCGCTGCATGCCGGTATCGAGAACTGGATCAACAGCTCGACCGGCCAGCAGGTCGACGGTGAGATCAACACTTTGTTCGGCTCGGAGGTGATCGGCAACGGCGCACCGGGCACCGCGGCTCACCCCGACGGCGGTGCCGGCGGGTGGCTGTTCGGTGACGGAGGTGCGGGCTGGAGCAGCACCTATCCCGGGATCCCCGGCGGTAACGGCGGTGCGGCCGGGTTGTTCGGCGACGGCGGCGCCGGCGGCGCCGGCGGCGCCGGGGTGGGCGGCGGCGAGGGCGGCGCCGGCGGATCGTTGATGGGTATCGGCGGTGCCGGCGGTGCTGGTGGCGCCGGCGAGGTCGGCTTCCTGGGCGGGGTTGGCGGCAACGGCGGCGCCGGCGGCGACGCGCCCGGCTCGCTGTTCGGCCTCGGCGGTGCCGGTGGTGACGGCGGCGCCGGAGCTCTCGGTGCGATTGGCGGCAACGGTGGTGATGGCGGCAGCGCCACCGCGGCGGCGGGCAGCGGCGGCGACGGCGGAAATGCCGGAGACAGCGGCGCCGATGCCAGCGGCCTGCCCGCACTCGGCGGAGCCGGCGGCACCGCCGGCCAGCTCGGCGAACACGGCACCGTCGGCCACGCCGCCACCACGGCAGACGCTGCACAGCCAACGGCCACCAGCACCGACGGCGGGCTGCTACCGCTGTCCCACGCCGGCACCTGGATCACCAACAGCGACGGCCAGGTCGTCATCATGCACGGGGTCAACGAGGTGTACAAGGTGCCACCGAATGAGCCGGCCGCCGACGGATTCGGCAATAACGACGCTGCGTTCCTGGCCGCCAACGGATTCGACGAGGTGCGGGTCGGGGTCATCTGGTCGGCCGTGGAGCCCGAACCCGGCGTCTTCAACGACGCCTACCTGGCTTCCATCGCCCAGACCGTGCACACCCTGGCTGAACATGGCATCTACAGCATCCTCGACGTACACCAAGACCTCTACGCCAGCACGTTCGGCGGCGAAGGCGCGCCGGCATGGGCGGTGCAGACCGGCGGGCTGCCGAACACCGAGGCAGGCTTTCCCTACACCTACTTCTTCGACCCGGCGGAGAATAACGCCTGGAACGCGTTCTGGTCGAACTCTGACGCACCGAACGGAGCCGGGCTGGAGAACGACTACGCGCAGATGTGGGAACACGTCGCCAGCTACTTCAACAACGATCCCGACGTGGCCGGCTTCGAGCTGATGAACGAGCCGTGGGCGGGATCGCAGACGATTCCGAGCCTGTTCGGCAGCGCGTTCTTCGGTCAACAGGACCTTACCCCGTTCTACAACCAGGTCGACTCGGCGATCCGGGCCGTCGACCCGACCACGCCGGTGATGTTCGAACCGTACCTGCTTTTCGATTTCGGGGTACCTACCCATTTAGGCACGGTGGATGACCCCAACACTGTCTTCGCGTTCCACGACGCCTGCCTCATCGGGTCGGTGACCAGCAGCGCTTCCACCTGTGTGCCGGAAGACGGCCTGGTCATGGACAATGCCGACACCTACACCGCGGAGCACGGCATTCCCGGCTTGGCCACCGAGATTGATCCCGGCACCACGACCGCGGTGATGGCCGACGGGGTGCAGGCCGCCGACCAACACCAGTTCGGCTGGTTGATGTGGGCCTACACCGGCCAGGGCGACATCACCACGAATGCGCCAAACACCGAAGCGCTGGTGTACAACCCCCACGATCCGCCGGTGGGCTCCAACGTCCACACGGCGTTGCTGGACGTCGTCGCCCAGCCGTACCCGCAGGTGGTCTCCGGCACGCCGGGTTCCTGGTCGTTCGACCACGGCACCTTCCAGTTCAGCTACACCACCGACAAAGCCGACGGCGACGGCAGCTTCCCGGCCGGCTCACACACCGACATCGCGGTGCCGGCCGTAC
>NZ_JBYCKY010000367.1:0-8709 GCF_057473605.1 Mycobacterium sp. TH-M82
TGATCGCCGACGGCGTCATCGACCCGGTCAAGGTCACCCGGTCGGCGGTGCTCAACGCGGCATCGGTGGCACGGATGGTGCTCACCACCGAGACGGCTGTCGTTGAAGCGGTACCACAAGATGACGCAGGTCATGAGCACAGTCACGGGCACGGGCATAGCCACGGCCATCACCACCACCACCACCACTAGGCTGAAGGTGTGACTTACAACATCCACATCAAGACCGCGGACGGCGGCGTCGAGTACCCCAACGCACTGAGCTACACCTTCAAGGACAGCTTTTTGAAGGTGCAGGTAGGTGCTAACGGTGACGAGTCGGACGACATCTACTTCAGCCCCCACTACTGGCAGCAGTTCGTGATCAACCCGAAGAGCGAGGATCCTCTCGGTCTGAGGGATCTGTAGCCGGCACGACGAGGAGCCCCCGCTTCCGGCGGGGGACTCTCTCGTCTACGCGCTGGCTCGGAGGCCGAGGGTGAACGAGCCGCCGACGTGCCAGGTGTCGGGGATCGGGCTCGTCGTCTCATGCGGCCCCTGAGCCTCTTGGAGGCTCTGGAGGTAGCCGACACCCTCCACGACGGTTTGGTCCCTCACAGCGGCGTACAGAGCGTCTGAGGCAGCCTCGTGCAGCTCCTCGGCAGCGACTAGGCCGTCAGCCGAGATCGCCACCATCTCGATGTCCGGTTGAGCGAACCGGTTGGGCAGGTTCTGGTTACGGGTGCCGCCTGCGCGGCGCACGATCACCATCGGCAGCGTCCGGTGGTCGACATCGGGGAGCTGGGACACGACTGCGACACCGGGGAGAGCTGCCCGGAGCAGAGGCAGCACCACGGCCTGGGGTCGGATCACTTCCTCACCATCACGTAGTCGACGTGAGCCGTGCGCCGGCTGCCGTTGTAGACCTTGGGATCTCCGTCGATGGCGTACCGCTTCCCGTTCCACTCCACGGCGCTCTGAGCGCCCAGCAGGCCGTCGTATCCGACGAGCCGAAGGCGATACCTCGACACGGTGCCTTCATCGTTCTCGGTGGACGACAGCGGCTGCACGACCGCACGGGCCGGGACTCCGACCGTGCCGGGCTTGGTGACCGTGTTGCCGTCTGAGTCGGTCTTGGTGACCTCCGCGAAGACGGTCACCAGCTCGGTTGAGCGGTTGAGGAGGCTCACAAAGCCACCCCGCCTATGCCGGGGGCGATACCGAACATCTTCCCGACACGAATGCCGAGCCGTTCCCACTCGTCAGGGGTGATCCTCAGCGAGCCATCGGTGTTGTACGACTTCTGGAACCCGTAGTTCCCGTCGTTCTCCGAGACGATGCCGTCTCCGTGAAGCAGTACCCGGAGCACGGCCTCGGCCTCGATGTCGACCACGTCGGCCTGGTCGATCTCCTCGGCCGCGATCTGGTCAGCCAGGTCCGGGATCCTGCGGAGGATCTTCCGCTCGACCTGAGCCAGCCGGCGCTCGACAAGCGCCGTCTCCTCGGTCGTCAGCGACTTGCCGTAGATGGCTTGAACGTCAGATGCAGTTGCGTAGGGCATCGGCCGCTTTCCTCTCAGCTTCCAGTGCCGCCATCAGGCGGCGGCGGTTCTTGGGCTGGACCCTGGCCTTCGCCCGGTGGCGAGGCCAGTTGTCGCCGTCTCTGCTGCTGGCGTAGCACGGTGGGATCTTGAGTTCTTGCATCAGATGGCTCTCTCTAGTCGGTCGAGCAGCGCAGCGGTGGCCGGGTTGGCCAGCCGCCCTGCTGCTTGCTTCGCTTTCATGTCGCGGAGGTACTCCGCGTTCGTCCTGGTGTCTGCTGCGTGGGCGGTCAGGAGCGACCGCAGCCGCTCGACGGTCACCCCACGGTCAGGTCGGATGCCCCTACGCCTTCGGGTCTTGGACATCCCGGTGCCTCTGGGCATCAGCCGACCTCCTCGAAGTTGAGTCGGGCCAGCAACTGAGCCAGCAGCGACCGCTGCGCTCTCGCCTCGGCGATGAACGGGGAGATCACCGGCTGACCCATCGATCCCTTGACGGTCAGCGGGGCCTCGGCGGCTGCCTTGTCCAACTCCGCGATCGCGTCTACCACGCGGCAGGCTTCAACGAGGATCTGGACCTTGTGAGGCTCGCTTTCGAGGTCGAACTCAGTGGTGATCGACCGCCACAGTCTCTTGCCAGCAGCCTGCAAACCTGCAGGTGAGCGCATGTTTCTCCTTAACTTACTGACTCCGAAAAAATGAGGTTCTGATCGGCAAAATCCCTCGGCCGCATAAACGACCGGTCCTGTACCCGGGGGGATGGGGACTCCCCCCTGGGGTCGCACGAGTGCTCTGAGCTGCTCTTATCGCTGCGCGAGCATCATCAACCGCACCTGATGCTGTGCTCGTGCGTACTCGCTCAGCGCATCAGCGAGCGCGACCGCACTGACCCACAGCTCAGTCGACGCAGGGCTACTGCCTGCGTCTCTGCACATACGCTCTGCACGCTGCAGCTCCTTCGCGATGCGGTAGCACAGGACAGTGCAGTACTGCTCCTCCCCCCTCGCCTTGGGCCGGGGGCATCCTTCCCGCTTGCACCTGGGTATGGGCGTGCGGGCCTTGCGAACTAGGTCACCGGGGGTGGGGGTGGGGGTCACCTTCTGTTTCTCTCCTCGTAGATCTGGGCAAGAGCAGACCCCCCGGCTTTGTACCGGGGGGCCTAGCATCGAAATGCGTATTCAGTTGTTGGACATCGGCGCTCGACTAGGTTCGACCGACGACGGCGATTGCTTTCTTGGACTCTTCGCGGTCCTTGATCGACAGCGCCTCATCGACAGAGCCGATGTTGAAGACGTAGTTGATACCTTCGGTCACGGCCTTCGAGATGACGCCATCACCGGAGACCCCGATGTCGGAAAGGAACTGCTGCCCAGTCGCTTTCGTGAAGTCGATGGGTGCGTTGAACAGGCTCGCTTCGGCCTTCTTCCAGGGGTCTTTGCTGTCGGTGGTGAAGCCGTCCGCGCCGAACTTCAGTCCGCCGCCGAGCTTGACCCCCTTGTCGAAGTGGTCCTTGACCGTGCTGGCCAGATCCTTCGCGGCGCTGGCCACGTTGGACTGCTGACCGTCGAGGCCGTTGACCAACCCCTGGCCGATGTTCTGACCGATCTGGTCGAACACCACCGACGGGGAGTGGATTCCGAGGAATCCCTTTACCGCGCCAGCCACGCTCGATGCGATGTCCGTCGCGGCGCTGATCGCTGCGCTGGCCATCGACTTGATGCCGTTGATCAAACCCTGGATCAAGTCCTTGCCGGCCTGCACCAGCAGGCTGCCGAAGTTAGACACCGCAGAAGTGATCTTCCCTGGGAGGCTGGTGATCTCGGAGATCACTTGGCCCACACCAGAAACCACAGCGCCGACGAAGCTGGAGACCGCGCTAACGGCTTGCTGGAACGCCGAGGCAAAGCCCTGGATCGCTCCGACAACCCCGCCCGCGAGCGCGGTACCAACCTGGATGACCGCGCCTGCGACCTGCACCATCATCGGCACGGCCGGCCCAACCGAGACCATCAGGTCAGCGAGCCCCTGAGCAAGCTGCATCATGCCTGGAGCCGCTTTGACCAGCACCGGCACCATCGATGTCAGGGTAGACGCGAGCATCTGCAGCATCAGCGGTGCGTTCTCTGCCAGGACGCCGGCAATCTGTCCGAACGCCGTAGCGAGCTGGGGGAGGTACGAGGTGAGCTGGCCACCGATCGCGGTGCCCAGTTGCACGAACGACTGAATAACACCGGGAAGGATCGGCTGGAGCTGCTGCAGCGCAGCGACAACGCCGTTGCTCAGCGACGTGGCAAGCGGAACCAGCGTCGGACCAAGCGATTTCAGAGCGCCCGTCAGCGTGGTGCCTAGCGTGTCCGCGAGCATCGATAGCCCCGGAGTGAGCGACGTGAGGATCGGTCCGAGCTGGTTTCCCAGCTCACCGAAGACGTTCCCTGCTAAAGCCGAGAACGAAGTCAGGGCAGGCATGAACGCGACGAACGCGTTACCGATGCCGCTGATCATGTTCGACAGCGGACCACCGAGCTGGCTCATCGCTTGCAGCCCAGACTCGAACAATTGGTTGAAAAGCGTGAGCAGCGAGCCGAGCGTCTGCGACAGACCTTGGAACGCGCCTTGTAGGACTCCGCTCTGGGAGACTCTGCCTATCATCTGGTCGAACTGAGTGGCGAACTGCTGGAGAGGCTGCAGCAGCAGGCCCAGGTTCTTCGCACCGTCCGCGCCGAGCGTGAGCATGGTCGAAGTGAACGACTGCAGCGTCGGCGTCAGCGCGCCGATGAAGTCTCCGACGTTGCCGAAGATTGTCGCCATCTGGGCCATGCCGCCCGACGAGGTCAGGACGTTGGTCACGCCCTGGGCTACTCCGACGAGCTGCTGAGCCACACCGGAGAAGCCCGAGGTCAGGATCGGCATGAGCGAGGTCAACTGCTGGAAGACAGGCCCGAGCCCCTGCTCGAAGACCGAGGAGACCGACGCCTTGAGAGCGTCGAACTGCGGGGCGATCGACTGAGCCGCCTTCTTGATCCCGTCCAGCCCGAGGGCGATCGAGCCCACGGGAATCGCTACCGATGCCAACAGCGAAGGCAGGCCGGCCAGCAGGCCGGCCACCAGGCCGATAACCGGAGCCGCTGCTGCGAACACAGCGCCGACGATCCAGCCGGTACGGCCGAGGCTTGCGAACCCTTCGCCTGCGGATTGAGCGTTCTCCCCTACGGTGGCGAGCTGAGCTGCCATCCCTTTGATGCTGTTGCGGAGGAAGTTGGTATCCAGGCCGAGCTTGGCCTCGATGTTGGATGAAGCGGCCTGAGCCTTCATCTCGGCCAGGGCTGCACGTAGGTGCGCCTTCGCACCGGCGGTGTCTAGCTTGGCCTCTACCCCGACCGTCGCCCGCACGGACCGCTCGATCTCTTCGAGGTCTTTCTTCAGTTCGCGCCGGAAGTCCTTGGTGTCAGGCGAGACCCGAACCGATATCCGGGCTACTTCAACGCCTGTTGCTTTGGCCATGCGGCCACCTCCTATCAGAGGGATAGAGCCCACGAGAGGGGCTGAGCACGAAACCCAGCCCCTCCCAGTGGATTACAACGATCAGGCGGCGTGGCCGCGAACCACACCGGCCGGGTTGAGGAACCCGATGCCGATACGGCTGACCGCACGCACGTAGGTGCCGTCCTGGGTCACAGCGGGGAACCGCTCGACCGTGGTGCCCTTGCGGAGGACGTACATGACGTGCGCCTCGGGGATGCCCCAGAAGAGGGTCGCGGCGTCGACCTGGTCGGAGACCAGGACCGGCAGGCCGGCCACGCGGAGGCCGTCATCCACGAACTCGACCAGGTTCCGGTTCGAGGCGGAGGCTTCCTTCAGCAGCGAGACAGCCTCAGCGGTCGCCGGGGAGACGATCCAGCTCGACAGCTCCGAGCCCGCCGCGATGGCGGCGTACCGGGCCTTGATGAACGGGTCCAGGTTCGCCAGAGCCGAGCCGGTGTCGACCGAGGTGCTGGCGATGGACAGCAGGCCGTTCGGGGCCTTGGCCGTGGTGTTGCCCAGGTAGGCGGCGTCGATCGCACGGGCGATCTGGTTCGACAGGCCAGCGCCGGCCTGCTTCGCGACCGCCGGGTCAGAGTCGTCCTTCAGCTCGTTCGAGATCAGAGTCAGACCAGCGGTCTTGCTCGGGATGACCTCGACCTCGTCGGTCGAACCGTCAGCCGGGGTGATCTCGTCCAGCTCGCCATACCAGCCCACATCCGGGTCGGAAACCCACAACGGGAAGCTGACCTTGACCTTGTCGGTGCCGAACACGGTCGCCGACTTGGCGGCGACAGACTTCGCCTGGACCTCGAGGTCGACCAGCTTGCCGAAGTCTTCCGGGGTGAAGGCATCGGCGGTGGTGGTGTGCTTCATGCTCACGTTTCTGTCTCCTTAGACAGTTGAACCCGCTGGCGTATCGCCAACGGGCGTAATGGATTTGGACTCTCACCGAGCCACGGGCTCGGATCAGCAGGGCACAGCCCTTGTCTGCGTTCGCTGCCAGCCGTCACAGACGGCGTTGGCGGCTACCAAGTTCTTCTCGCTCAGGTGCTGAGCAGCGCCTCCCAGGACGGGGAGGAGTTCTTCGGGGCCGTACCTCCGTGCCCCTGCGACGGGTCGTAACCCGGCGTGGTCTTCCGCAGACCGGGCCGTTCGGCCAGGATCGCGACGACATCAGCGGCCACCTTCTCGGCGTCCACGTCCCCGTCCTCGGTCAGGTAGTCGGCCAGCTCGTTGCCGCTGAGGCTGAACAGGTCAGCCGGATGGCTCAGAGCGTCGGAGGCCAGGCGCTCGACCTCGGCTCGCTGCATCCGCTGGATGCGCTCGGCCAGGGCGTCACGCTCGGCTCGGGCCTCGTTGCGCTCCACGCGGTAGCGGGCCTCCTTGTTGCCCTTCTGAGAGCCGCTCTCCTGCTCTCCGGTGCCAGCCCCTTCGGGGGCTGGTGTTTGGCCCTCAGCGGGGCTCTCAGCTCCAGTCTGAGTGGACTGCTCGTCGCTCATGCGGGTTGGTTCTCCTCTCGGTGGGTTTCCAGCCAGAGCATGCGTGCTTCTGGCGTGGCGTAGTGGCTCTGCTCGGTCATTCCGAACATCCCCTCGTAAGGTCCGGTCTCGGTGGAGATCAGGACCATGCCGTGCTCGCGGATGTAGCTGTTGACGTACTCAACGGCCGGGTCGCTCTCCTGCATCACCCGGCTGCGGTAGACCCGCAGACGGGCACCGTCGCCGGCTGCGACGAGGTACGGCGCAAGCCCTAGCCGGAACTGCTCGCTCATCGGTGCCTCCGAGCCCACAGAGCGCGGCGCAGCTCCATCGGGCCGGTGTCGACGGGCAGGCCGAGCTGGCCGGCGACTGCGGCTCGCTTCTCGGGGTCCATCGGCCAAGGGGTTCCTCCCCCGGCGATCACGGCTGCCTCGTAGGGCTGGCCGTGCTTCTCGAACCAGCGTTCAAACGTCAGCTCAGGTCGATCGCTCATCGAACCCTCAGCCCTAGCCAGAACACGGCCGCGAGCGCGACCTCGGCCGCAGCCAGCGCCAGGTTCATCGCCAGGTAGCCGGTCATCAGTCGACGCTCCAGTGGGTGATGGTCATGTGCTCGAACGCGTTGGGGCCGGTGCCGAACTCCACGGCGGCGTCCGGGCCGACCTCGTAGGTCTTGGCCGGCGCACCGCCCTCGGCTGCCGCCAGGGCGGCTCTCTCCAGGTCGTTCATCTCTCTCCTTCTGCGAACCGGGTAGGTGCCGGTCGCCTGGTGGGTGTCAAGGCGCGGCGGTTGCCGAGCCCTGATACGACGAAGCCCCCGGTGTTGCCGGGGGCCTCGGTACTGCGGTTGGCTGATCAGTCCCACGGGGAGGCCGGCGGGCCTCCTGCGGTTGCGGGTTGCAGGCGTGCAGCACGCTCCTCGCGTGCTTTCGACTCAGCTCGCCATGCGGGCTCGCTGGCGAACGGGTCATCCAACGGTGACCAGTGAGCGGTTGCGGGTTGCAGACCGGCAGGTCTGTGCTCATGGGCAATCTCTTCGGTTGCCTCTGATCCCTCAACCGCAAGAGACCGGCCCTCAGAGCCGGTCTCGTCCTGATCAGTTCTTGCACTACTCCAGTCGTGCACTTCTGGTGCACTCCTGGTTCCACTACTATGTGGCTCAGTTCCTGAGCCAGTAGGTGGCTCATCTGGTGAGCCAGTAGGTGGCTCAGTTCCTGAGCCAGTAGGTGGCTCATTTCCTGAGCCAGTGCTTGGAAGGTGGCTCAATTCCTGAGCCACCCCGGAGAGCTTCGAGACTTCATCCGAGGTGAACGGGCGGTTCGTCATCTGCAGGTGCCACACCTCCGCGTTCGCGGTGATGCGTTCGCGTACGAACCAACCGCGCTCTTGGAGAGCGTCCAGAGCATTCGCAACGGTGTTGCGGCTCATTCCGAGCGACTCCGCAACGTCACGGGCCGACTGTTGGTACCTCTCGTCGTGTGACCAGATGTACATGGCCACCGAGCGAGCTGGAGCTGACAGCTCGGTGTCTCGGGCGAGTGTCATCGGGAGCGATGCGAACAACCGTCCTCCTTCGGGGCCGTGGGAGCCGAGCTTGCCGTGGTGTCTGACCGGGTTGCGATTAGCCATTGCGAGCGGCCAGCTCGTCGCGGAGAGCGTTGCGCTCCTTGCGAAGCTGTACGTTCTCGTCGCGGAGCTTGCGGAGCTTCCTCTCCCAACTAGGTGGAAGCTCTTGGTCATTCAACCGTGCGGTGCCCTTCAGCCGCTTGCGAAGCTCGTGGTTCTCGGAGCGCAGCTTGCGGATCTGGCCAATCCAGTAGTCGGGCAGCTCCATGAGCTGCGCGGTCTGAGCAATGGTCATCGCGGATACCTCCATGTGTTGGGTTGGTGCCTCCCACCTGGGGAGGCACCTGGGGCGCTCTCAGCGGGCGCTGGAGCGGTTTTCTTGGCCCCGGCAGGGGCAAGTACTAGGCGGCTGCCAGAGCCGCTTCAATCGCCTTCAGCCGGCGTCGAGCTGCACGACACTCGGCCATGTACTCGCGCTGGCGGCGGCGACGGCACTGCGTGCAGTGGCCGTGCTTGAACTCGGTGTGTCCCGGTGCGTGTGATCACCTGAGTTGGCCCCAGTTGGGTCGTTTTTCTGCATGAATTTTGGCTCCACCTGGGCGGTGATTCGCTGCACGGTGGGCTCAG
>NZ_JBYCKY010000368.1:0-10475 GCF_057473605.1 Mycobacterium sp. TH-M82
GTAACCGCAGCAAGATCACCAAGGGGCCGGGTTCGCGGGCGGCTGGAATTGCCATGGCCTACAAGCTGATCGAGGCCGCCCAGTCACGCTGGCGCGCCGTGAACGCGCCGCATCTGGTCGCCCTGGTCCGCGCCGGCGCCACGTTCGAGAATGGCAAGCTCGTCGAGCGCCCCGACGACCAGGTCGCTGACGAAACCGGGGAGGAGGCCGCCTGAAAAAAATCCCGATCCACAGGTATTGACAATTGCTCGGCCCCGCTGCACCAGGAGCCTAAGCAGCGAGCCCTCGACGATGGGCACAGGTACAGCAGCGGACGCACCCGCCTGAACCAGCTCACCGCTGTTTCATGGTGAACGCGATCCGAAACGATGAGCGCAATCAGGACATTGGCGTCGGGCAGGGACTGAGGACGATCGCTCACGGCTGTTCGTCGTCGAGAAGGCGACGGACGTCGTCTGTGGTGACGATCGTGTCGAGTCCGACCTGCGGTAGTCGGGGAGGTTGATCGTCGTTTGCATCAGTACATCGTATGTGTGATGCAGTGATGCTCTCAGCGGTACCCACGCCGTCTCGCCCTGCCAACTCGGTCGAACCGAGTCGCGACACAGTCACGGAAGCGTATCCATTGTCGCATCACTGATCACAAGCGCCTCAACGATCACTATCGTCACATCAACCGTCTGTGAGGCGTCCATATGGCGTCCTGTCCCGGGGAAGGTGTGCGATGTCGTCGATCGCTCGACTCGTGTCGCTGTCGGCGGCGTCGGCGGCGGTGGTCGGACTCGTCGTCGCGTTGGAACTGGCACCACCGGCGGCCGCCGAGCCGTGTAGCCCACCCGAAGCCAACGTCGAACCGCCGGCCGCGTCAACCGGCGAGGCGCCACCGGGAGCGGCCCCCTCGCCCGGGCAACTGCCCATAGGGCGCATGCCGCGTGGCGCCAATGAGCATGCGCCGCTGCCCAGACTGGGGCCGCTGGTGTCTTCTCTGCTGCACCCTGGTGCTGGTAACGCCGCACCACTGCGGCAGCAGGCGGCCGCCATACCCCCCAATCCACCCGAAGTGAACAGCCAAACACCCCCGCCGGCCGCTCAGCCGGTCCCGGAACCGGCCGCGGTACCGCCCGCATCGGATCCCGGTGCCGCTCTCGGCGGGTCCAGGACGTCGCTCGTGGACTGGGTGAGCGGACCGAACAGCCCGAACAAGACCCTCGACCGTTTCCGAATCTCCGGGACCGACCTCGGGATCATGTGGGACAACGGCGATCCCATCAACCGCCAGGTACTGATCGCGTTCGGCGACACCACCGGCTACTGCAGCGTCCGCGGCCATCAGTGGCGATATAACACGATGTTCCGCAGCCAAGACCATGATCTGTCCGACGGGCTCAGCGTGCCGGCCGGCGTGGTGAACGACCGATACTCCGGCTCGCCGCTGTGGGCTCCGGGCCTGTCCAAACAGATCATCAGCAGCATCAGGCGGGCACCAGAGGAGACGTCGGTCATTCCGACCGCCGGCATCTCCGACGGCGGAAGGCAATACATCAATTTCATGTCCGTCGTACGCTGG
The DNA here is from genome assembly GCF_057473605.1 of Mycobacterium sp. TH-M82. Lineage (NCBI taxonomy): Bacteria > Bacillati > Actinomycetota > Actinomycetes > Mycobacteriales > Mycobacteriaceae > Mycobacterium > Mycobacterium sp. TH-M82. The sequence goes on from NZ_JBYCKY010000368.1 coordinate 1,568, forward strand.
GAGAATCACGGCGTGTGGCCGACGAACTTCTCCGGAATTGCGATGTCACCCGATAATGGCCAGAACTGGGGGATCTATCCCGGGAGCATCCGCACACCGGCGCCGGACAGCCTTCCGGGCGCCCGGTATGTTCCGGGAAACGAGAATTTCCAGCAGGGGGCATTCGTTCGATCTTCCGACGGTTACATCTACTCGTTCGGGACTCCGGGCGGACGTGGCGGTTCGGCGTTTCTGGCGCGAGTCCCGCCGGGTTCGGTGCCGGACCTCACCAAGTACCAGTACTGGAAAGCCGCCGAGGACGGAAGCGGATCCTGGGTTCCGGGCGACCCGGCGGCGGCCACGCCGGTGATCCCGGGCCCGGTGAGTGAGATGTCGGTCCAATACAACGACTACCTCAAGCAGTACCTGGTGCTTTACGGCAACGGCGGCAACAACATCGTGGCGAGGACAGCACCGGCGCTGCAGGGGCCGTGGAGTCCCGAGCAGATGCTGGTGTCGCAGGGGCAGATCCCCGGCGGCATCTACGCTCCCTTCCTGCATCCCTGGGCGACGGGGAAGGACGTGTTCTTCACTCTGTCGCTCTGGTCTGCCTACAACGTGATGCTGATGCATACCGAACTGGGATAACCTCGACAGCCGACGATTTCGTCAGGTTATGTCCCGCCCCGGAGGTGCCCGAGCCGGCGCAGCCGTTTGATGCGAGCCCACAGGACCGCTTTGGAGGTGTCGTACATCTGCAACTCGCGCATGCATTCATCCAGGCGGTGCGGGTTGTCCCGCAGGCAGTCGATGGCCTTGCTCAAATCGTCAATGATGGCCGACCCGTAGGCAGACTCAGCCTTGGCGACGGCGCGGCTCAGCAGGTCCGGGTCGTCCATCATGGCCAGGTCAATGACGTCGCGGCTGAACACCGCACGGTCGGCCCATCGGTCGGAGTTGGCCAGCAGCTTGCTAGCAGCCATGTCCAGGGCGGTCAGCGTCGCCACCCCACAGATGCTGTCGCCAGGACCTGGTGTCTCCAGGCCGATCCGCCCCTCGGAGACAATCTCGAACTTGATCGGTTCGCCGTCAACGTTGAGCAAGGTTCTGATGCCGTACTGATCGGCCACGACAGGCCGCAGCACGGCAACCGGCCGACGGGTCAGCGCGTTGAATCCTTCTGGCTGGCGGACCTTCTGCCGCAGCTCGCTGTACCCGGCACTATCGGAGACGAGGAAGTCGACATCCACAGATTCGCGGTACTCGCCGTAGCGCAGTGCGATCGCAGTGCCGCCACCCAGGTAGCACCTCGAAGCCGCCAGGAGTTCGGCGTCGAGCGCGTCGAGGACGCGGCCAACCCGAACGTGGTGCGTTCTGCTAAACAAGAAGGACTCCGCCACTGTGCGTGTCGGCCAGTTGCTGGACGAGGGCGCGCTCCTCGTCGCTCATTGCGGCTTGGTCCACGTGGCGCCAGTTGCGTTCGTAGAGCTGTAGCGCCTCGACACCGGTAAGTTCGGTCTCGGCGCGCAGCTGCCATGCGATCGCGTGCAGTTGCGGGAAGTCCCCCACGCGGACCGTCTCCGGCGCCGTTTGCACAGGTATTGCTTCACGCGCGTGCCGTCGGGGACGCTGCGCCTCGTCGAGTGTCAGCCGCAGGCCCAGGGCCTGCGCCGCGTTCAAGTAAGCACCGATCGTCACCGCTGGCGATCCAGCTTCGATACGGTGCAACGTGACCCGTGACATCCCGGCGGCTTCGGCGGTGGTCACAGCGCTGACACCAAGGGCCAGCCGTCGGCTGCGAAGCTCGCGACCGATCGCGGCCAGCACACCTTTGGTGTGTTCCGCGATGTCAGGGTTCCGCGCCGGCATGTATCTCATTATATACACGACGGCGGGTCAGGCGAACGTGCGTGTCGGCGGTCGACACGCCGGGGTGAGCACCGGGTTTACGCACTCTCGCGCCGGGACGGCACAGCGCCGTCAGATCCCCGATCCGGGATTGAGGATGCCCAGCGAGTCAGCTGGCGCAGGCCCGTCAGGAGTTCGGGTGGTTAGCCGGCGGGGCGTCGTCGGTGCAGCTTGGTCAACCCTGGTGCCCCCGACACGATTCGAACGTGCGACCTTCTGCTCCGGAGGCAGACGCTCTATCCCCTGAGCTACGGGGGCGCAGCACATACGGTGCGCCATTGGGCTTGCACAGACTATCGCATCATGGCCGCAGCCAGTCACCAGCACGGATTCGGGCGCCGACCACCACAGACCATAGGATGGAACCTCGTGACCCCCGCCGATCTGGCCGAGCTGCTCAAGATGACCGCCGCCGCGGTGCTGACCGAGCACGGCCTGGACCTGGCTGCACTGCCGGCGACGGTGACCGTCGAGCGGCCCCGCAATCCCGGGCACGGCGACTACGCGACCAACCTGGCGTTGCAGCTGGCCAAGAGGGTGGGCACGGACCCGCGTGAGCTGGCCGGCTGGCTGGCCGACGCGCTCGCCGACACCCGGGGAATCGCCTCGGCGCAGGCCGCCGGGCCGGGTTTCGTGAACCTGCGTCTCGAGGCCGCCGCCCAGGGTGTCGTCATCGACCACATCATCGACGCCGGCGCCGCATACGGCCACTCCGACGCGTTGGCCGGGCTCAGGGTGAACCTGGAGTTCGTCTCGGCCAACCCGACCGGCCCGATCCACATCGGCGGCGCCCGGTGGGCGGCCGTCGGCGACGCGCTGGGCCGACTGCTGTCTACCCAGGGCGCCCACGTGGTACGCGAGTACTACTTCAACGACCACGGCACCCAGATCGACCGGTTCACCAACTCGCTGATCGCCGCAGCCAAGGGCGAGCCGGTGCCAGCGGACGGCTACGCCGGCAGCTACATCACCGATGTCGCCGCGGCGGTGCTGGCCAAGGCGCCGGACGCGCTGAGCCAACCAGAACCGCAGCGGCACGAGACCTTTCGCGAGATCGGTGTGGACTCGATGTTCACCGACATCAAGGCCGCGCTGCACAACTTCGGCGCCGACTTCGACGTCTACACCCACGAAGACTCGATGCACACCAGCGGCCGGGTCGAACAGGCCATCGACAGACTGCGCGAGAAAGGCAACATCTACGAAAAGGACGGCGCAACCTGGCTGCGAGCCAGTGCCTTCGGGGATGACAAGGACCGCGTCGTGATCAAAAGCGACGGCCGGCCCGCCTACATCGCCGGTGATCTGGCTTACTACCTGGACAAGCGGGAGCGCGGTTTCGATCTGTGCATCTACATGCTCGGTGCCGACCACCACGGTTACATCGCCCGGCTCAAGGCCGCCGCGGCGGCCTTCGGCGACGACCCGGGCTGCGTCGAGGTGCTGATCGGTCAGATGGTCAACCTGGTCCGCGACGGGGCGCCGGTGAAGATGAGCAAGCGGGCCGGCACCGTGATCACCCTCGACGACCTGGTCGAGGCGCTCGGAGTGGACGCCGCCCGGTACAGCATGATCCGCTCGTCGGTGGATACCCCCATCGACATCGACCTCGATCTGTGGTCGTCGGCATCGAACGAAAACCCGGTTTACTACGTTCAATACGCCCATGCCCGACTGTGCTCACTGGCCCGCAACGCCGCCGAACTCGGCCTGATCGGTGACACCGGCCACCTGGAGCTGCTCACCGCCGATAAGGAGGGCACCCTGATCCGCAGTCTCGGTGAGTTCCCGACTGTGTTGAAAAGCGGTGCCTCGCTGCGGGAACCGCACCGGATCTGCCGCTACCTGGAGGATCTTGCTGGCGACTACCACCGATTCTATGACACCTGCCGGGTGCTGCCGCAGGGTGACGAACAGCCGACCGAGCTGCACACCGCGCGCCTGGCGTTGTGCCAGGCCACCCGCCAGGTCATCGCGAACGGGTTGGCGATCCTCGGTGTGACCGCCCCGGAGCGGATGTGAACGTCCACCCTGCCGGCCCCCGGCACGCCGAAGAGATCCCGCACGCAGACCTGCCGCTGCGGCCGCAGACGTCGCAGCAGTTGCTTGCCTTGGCCCCGAATGTGTGGCCGCGCAACGCTGAACGCGGCGACGACGGTGTCGTGCAGATTGCCGGGGTCAGGGTCACCGACCTGGCGGCCGACTACGGTACACCGCTGTTCGTGGTCGACGAGGACGACTTCCGCAGCCGCTGCCGGGAGATGGCCGCGGCGTTCGGCGGCGGTGGCAACGTCCGATATGCGGCCAAGGCGTTCCTGTGCGCTGAAATAGCGCGCTGGGTCGACCAGGAAGGCCTGGCGTTGGACGTGTGCACCGGCGGTGAACTCGCCGTCGCGTTACACGCCGGCTTTCCCGCTGAGCGGATCGCCTTGCACGGCAACAACAAATCGGTCGACGAGCTGACCGCGGCGGTCAAAGCCGGGGTCGGCCACGTCGTGCTGGACTCGATGACCGAGATCGAACGACTGGAGGTCGTCGCGGCCGAGGCAGGTGTGATTGCCGACGTTCTGGTCCGGGTCACCGTCGGTGTCGAGGCGCACACCCACGAATTCATCTCGACCGCCCACGAGGACCAGAAGTTCGGGCTGTCGCTGGCCGGCGGTGCCGCGATGGCGGCGATCAGGCGGGTGTTGGCCGCCGAGCACCTTCGGCTGGTCGGGCTGCACAGCCACATCGGGTCGCAGATCTTCGACGTCGCCGGGTTCGAGATGGCCGCGCATCGGGTGATCGGGCTGCTCCACGACCTGCACGCCGCCGCCTTGCTCGGCGTCGACAAAACCGCGCAGGTCTGCACCGTCAACCTCGGCGGCGGGCTGGGCATCGCCTACCTCCCGCACGACGACCCGCCGCCGGTGGCCGAGTTGGCGGCCAAACTCGGCGCCATAGTGCGCGACCAGTCGGCCGCGGCGGGCCTGCCAACGCCGCGGCTGGTGGTAGAGCCGGGGCGGGCCATCGCCGGGCCGGGCACTATCACGCTCTATCAGGTGGGCACTGTCAAGGACGTGGACATCAGCGCCACCGCCAACCGCCGATATGTCAGCGTCGACGGCGGGATGAGTGACAACATCCGCACCGCGCTCTACGGCGCGGAATACGACGTCCGACTGGTTTCTCGTGACACCGATGCGTCGCCGGTGCTGGCGCGCATCGTCGGAAAGCACTGTGAAAGCGGAGACATCATCGTGCGCGACACCTGGCTGCCGGATGACGTGACACCCGGTGATCTGGTGGCGCTGGCCGCCACCGGTGCCTACTGTTACGCAATGTCGAGCCGCTACAACATGATCGGCCGCCCCGCGGTAGTGGCGGTGCGCGACGGTCAGGCACGCCTGATGCTGCGCCGGGAAACCGTCGACGACCTGATCGGCCTGGAGGTGAGGTGAGCGTGTTCTCTGACCAGAGCCCGGTGGGTGTGGCTGTCCTGGGGTTGGGCAACGTCGGCAGTGAAGTCGTCCGCATCATCTCCGGCAGCTCCGAGGATCTGGCCGCCCGGATTGGCGCTCCGCTAGTGCTGCGGGGAGTCGGCGTGCGCCGCGTCGGGCCCGGCCGGGGTGTGCCGGTCGAACTGCTCACCGACAACGTCGAGGAGTTGGTGTCGCGTACCGACGTCGACATCGTCGTGGAGGTGATGGGTCCGGTAGACCCGGCGCGCAAGGCGATCCTGTCGGCGATCGAGCACGGCAAGTCGGTGGTCACCGCGAACAAGGCGCTGTTGGCCAGCTCTACCGGCGAGCTCGCGCAAGCAGCCGAGCACGCCCACGTCGACCTGTATTTCGAGGCGGCCGTCGCCGGGGCCATTCCGGTCATCCGGCCGCTGACCCAGTCGCTGGCCGGGGACACCGTGTTACGGGTGGCCGGAATCGTCAATGGCACCACCAACTACATCCTCTCCGAGATGGACGCCAGCGGCGTCGATTACCGCACCGCCCTAGCCGACGCCAGCGCACTGGGTTACGCCGAAGCCGACCCCGGCGCTGATGTGGAGGGCTACGACGCCGCGGCCAAGGCCGCGATCCTGGCTTCCATCGCTTTTCATACCAGGGTCACCGCCGACGACGTCTATCGTGAGGGCATCACCGACCTCACCCCCGAGGACTTCACCTCCGCGCGGGCTCTGGGCTGCACCATCAAGCTGCTGTCGATCTGTGAGCGGATTACCACCAGCGAAGGCCAACAACGGGTTTCGGCGCGAGTATACCCCGCGTTGGTGCCGGAGAGCCATCCGCTTGCCAGTGTCAGCGGTGCGTTCAACGCCGTCGTGGTGGAGGCGCGGGCAGCCGGGCGGCTGATGTTCTACGGTCAGGGTGCCGGCGGGGCGCCGACCGCGTCGGCGGTCACCGGTGACCTGGTGATGGCTGCCCGCAACCGGGTGCAGGGCGGCCGAGGCCCGCGCGAGTCAAGGTATGCGAAACTGCCCATCTCACCGATCGGGCTCATCGCGACCCGCTACTACGTCAGCATGAACGTCGCCGACAAGGCAGGCGTATTATCCTCGGTGGCAGCGGAATTCGCTAAACGCGAAGTCAGCATCGCCGAAGTGCGCCAGCAAGGGGTGACCGACGACGACGGCAGGCCGGTCGGTGCGCGAATCGTGGTCGTCACCCACCGGGCTGCCGAAGAAGCGCTGTTCGACACCGTAGCCGCGCTGGCTGATCTGGATGCGGTGCAGGCGGTGACCAGGGTGCTGCGAATGGAAGGAACCGGCCAGTGAACGCCGATAAGCCCTGGCCCGGCATCATCGCTGCCTACCGCGACCGACTGCCGGTCGGCGACGACTGGGCACCGGTCACGCTGCGCGAAGGCGGCACCCCGCTGATCCACGCGGCGCGGATTTCCGAACAGACCGGCTGCACCGTGCATCTCAAGGTCGAAGGACTCAACCCCACCGGATCTTTCAAGGACCGGGGCATGACGATGGCGGTCACCGACGCGGTGGCCCGCGGGCAGCAGGCGGTGCTGTGCGCCTCGACGGGTAACACCTCCGCGTCGGCCGCGGCCTACGCCGCTCGGGCCGGGATCACCTGCGCGGTGCTGATTCCGCAGGGCAAGATCGCGATGGGCAAGCTGGCGCAGGCCGTGATGCACGGCGCCAAGATCGTCCAGATCGACGGCAACTTCGACGACTGTCTGGAACTGGCCCGCAAGATGGCTGCCGACTTCCCCACCATCTCGCTGGTCAACTCGGTCAACCCGGTGCGCATCGAGGGGCAGAAGACCGCGGCCTTCGAGATCGTCGACACGCTGGGCGCCGCGCCCGATGTGCACGCGCTGCCGGTCGGCAATGCCGGCAACATCACCGCGTACTGGAAGGGCTACACCGAGTACCACGCCGACGGCCTGACCGACAGGCTGCCGCGGATGTTGGGCGCCCAGGCGGCCGGGGCGGCACCGCTGGTGCGCGGCGAGCCGGTCCGCGAGCCGGAGACCATCGCCACCGCGATCCGGATCGGCTCGCCGGCATCGTGGTCGGCGGCGGTCGGCGCGCAGCAGCAGTCCCACGGCCGGTTCCTCGCGGTCACCGACGATGAGATCCTGGCCGCCTACCATTTGGTGGCGCGCAGCGAGGGTGTCTTCGTCGAACCGGCGTCAGCAGCCAGCATCGCCGGCTTGCTTAAAGCCGTCGGAGACGGTTGGGTGGCGCGCGATTCGACGGTGGTGTGTACCGTCACCGGGAACGGCCTCAAGGACCCGGACACCGCACTCACAGACATGCCCAGCGTGGCCGCCGTGCCGGTCGACCCGGGTGCCGTGGTCGCGCAGTTGGGGCTGAGCTAGAACGAACGAAGGGCTGTTGGTGACCCAGATCCTGCCTGCCGGGCTGTCGGCCAGCGCTGTGGTGGCGGCATCCAGCGCCAACCTCGGCCCGGGTTTCGACAGCGTCGCAGTGGCGCTGAACTGTTATGACGAGATCTGGGTAGAGACAATAGATTCCGGACTGACAGTGGAAGTCACCGGCGAGGGCGCCGGGGAGGTGCCGAGCAACTCGGAACATCTGGTGGTCCGCGCCATCGAGAGCGGCCTGGCGGCCTGCGGTGCCAGCGCTTCCGGGCTTCTGGTGCGCTGCCGCAACGCCATCCCGCACTCCCGTGGCCTGGGTTCGTCGGCCGCAGCGGTAGTAGGTGGGTTGGCAGCAGCTAATGGTCTTGTCGCACAGGTTGATTCAGCCGGGCTAGCGCCGCTGTCCATCGGACAGCTCGTCCAGCTTTCGTCGGAGTTCGAAGGCCATCCCGACAACGCCTCGGCTGCAGTGCTGGGCGGGGCCGTGATTTCGTGGACCGACAGCGGCTCTGATCCGCCCGGTTATACGGCAGTGCCGCTGCGGCTGCATCCCGATATCCACCTCTTCACCGCGATCCCCCAGGACCGGTCGTTGACCGCTGAGACCCGGGTATTGCTGCCGCCGCTGGTCAGCCACTGCGACGCCCGGTTCAATGTCAGTCGCGCGGCTCTGCTGGTGGTGGCCCTGACCGAACGTCCGGACCTGCTGATGCCGGCCACCGAGGACGTGCTTCATCAGTCGCAGCGGGCGGCGGCACTGCCCGCGTCGACGGGGTATCTGCGGTTGCTGCGCCGCCGCGGTGTCGCAGCTGTGCTCTCCGGTGCCGGGCCTGCGCTTATGATGCTGAGCACTCGGGCGCGGCTGCCTGCGGAGGTGCTGGAGTACGGCGCCGCGAACAACTTCTCGGTCAGCGAGATGACGGTCGGCGACGGGGTTCGCTGGAGTTCCGGGGTCACAGTGCCGAGTTGAGTCAACCTCGGTTGCGGCGTGACAATGATGCAACGACTTTCCGGCGCAGGATACTAAATTTAGTCCCTGTTTCAATGGGCCGGCACCAACTGCTCGGGGCAGTACGATGCCGCGGCGATCTTCGCGAAGTGTGCCGCGTCTTCCATGGACATCCCGGGGTTGTGCGCCTGAAGCTCGCCGACCACCTGAAGGCCGCGCTGGCCCCGCTCGATC
>NZ_JBYCKY010000369.1:0-5466 GCF_057473605.1 Mycobacterium sp. TH-M82
ATCTGGTGCACGAGATGGCCGGCGGCTTGACCGGCGGCGAGCAGGCCGCGCGCGCCATCATGACCACCGACACCACGCCGAAACAGGTTGCGCTGCATCACCCCGGCACGTGGACACTGGGCGGAATGGCCAAGGGCGCAGGTATGCTGGCGCCGTCGCTGGCGACCTTGCTGTGTGTGCTGACCACCGATGCGGTCGCGGAGGCTTCGATGCTCGACCGGGCGCTGCGCCGGGCCGCCGCGGCCACATTCGACCGCCTCGACATCGACGGCAGCTGCTCCACCAACGACACCGTGCTGCTGTTGTCGTCCGGTGCCAGTGAGATCGCACCCGGTCAAGCCGATCTGGATGCCGCCGTGCTGCTGGCCTGCGACGACCTCTGCGCCCAACTGCAGGCCGACGCCGAAGGGGTCACCAAGCGGATCACCGTCACCGTCACTGGCGCGGGCAGCGACGACGACGCACTGCTGGCCGCCCGGATGATCGCCCGGGACAGCCTGGTCAAGACAGCGCTGTTCGGGTCGGACCCCAACTGGGGCCGAGTGCTGGCCGCGGTCGGCATGGTGCCGTTTTCTATCGACCCGGACCGGATCACGGTGTCGTTCAACGGTTCACCGGTCTTCAGCGGGGGACTGCCCGAACCGGATGCCCGCCAGGCGGATCTGTCGGGCCCGGACATCGAGGTCTGCGTCGACCTCGGACAGGGCGCCGGTCAGGCCGCGATCCGCACCACCGATCTGTCGCACGGCTACGTCGAAGAGAACTCGGCTTATAGCTCATGAGCATCCCCACGCACGTCAAGGCGCAGGTGCTGGCCGAAGCGCTGCCCTGGCTCAAGCAGCTGCACACCAAGATCGTCGTCGTCAAATACGGCGGCAACGCGATGACCGACGACACCCTCAAGCAGGCGTTCGCCGCCGACATGGCGTTCCTGCGCAACTGCGGCATCCATCCGGTCGTCGTGCACGGCGGCGGGCCGCAGATCAGCGCCATGCTGACCCGGCTGGGCATTGCCGGTGACTTCAAGGGCGGGTTGCGGGTCACCACGCCCGAAGTGCTCGACGTGGCGCGGATGGTGCTGTTCGGCCAGGTGGGTCGTGAGTTGGTCAACCTGATCAACGCGCACGGACCCTACGCCGTGGGCATCACCGGCGAAGACGCCCAACTGTTCACCGCGGTACGCCGTAGCGTCACCGTAGACGGGGTGAGCACCGACATCGGCCTGGTCGGCGAGGTAGGCCACGTCAACTCCGATGCGGTGCGCGATCTCATTGCGGCAGGACGTATTCCGGTGGTGTCAACCCTGGCGCCCGACGCCGACGGCGTGGTACACAACATCAACGCCGACACCGCGGCCGCGGCGCTGGCTGAAGCGCTGGGTGCCGAAAAGCTGTTGATGCTCACCGATGTCGAGGGCCTCTACACCCGCTGGCCGGACACCGACTCGCTGGTCAGCGAGATCGACACCGCCGCCCTGACGCAGCTGCTGCCGAGGCTGCAGGCCGGGATGGCGCCCAAGGTCGAGGCGTGCCTGCGAGCCGTCGCCGGCGGGGTGCCCAGCGCACACATCATCGACGGCCGGGTCGAACACTGTGTGCTGGTCGAGCTGTTCACCGACGCCGGAACCGGAACGAAGGTGGTCGGCGGATGAACCGCACCGAGCAGCTGCAACAGCGGTGGTCGACCGTGATGATGGACAACTACGGTACCCCGCCGGTGGCGCTGGCCAGCGGCGGCGGCGCAGTCGTCACCGACGTGGACGGCACTGCCTACCTGGACCTGCTCGGCGGTATCGCGGTCAACATCCTCGGCCACTGCCACCCCGCGATCGTCGAGGCAGTCACCGCTCAGATCACGACGCTGGGCCACACCTCCAACCTGTATGCCACCGAGCCGGGCGTCGCCCTGGCCGAGGCGCTGGTCGAGTTGCTGGGCACACCGGCGCGGGTGTTCTTCGCCAACTCCGGCGCCGAGGCCAACGAGGCGGCGTTCAAGCTGACCCGGCTCACCGGCCGCACCAAAATCGTTGCTGCCCAAGGCGCTTTCCACGGCCGCACGATGGGTGCGCTGGCATTGACCGGTCAGCCGGACAAGCAGGAACCGTTCGCGCCGCTTCCCGGTGACATCACCCACGTGCCCTACGGCGATGCCGCCGCGCTGACCGATGCGGTCGCTGACGACACCGCCGCGGTGTTTCTGGAGCCGATCATGGGGGAGGGCGGTGTCGTGGTCCCGCCCGACGGCTATCTGGCCATCGCCCGCGAGATCACCGCTGCCCACGGGGCGCTGCTGGTGCTCGACGAGGTGCAGACCGGAATCGGCCGCACCGGAACGTTCTTCGCCCACCAGCATGACGGAATTACCCCGGATGTTCTGACCCTGGCCAAGGGCCTGGGCGGTGGTCTGCCGATCGGGGCCTGCCTGGCCACCGGGGCTGCCGCAACCCTGCTCACCCCGGGGCTGCACGGCAGCACGTTCGGCGGCAACCCGGTCTGCACCGCAGCCGCGCTGGCGGTGCTGCGGGTGCTGGCCGAGGAGGATCTGGTCCACCACGCCGATGTGATGGGCAAGACGCTGCGCCACGGCATCGAGGCGCTGGAGCACCCGCTGGTGGACCACGTCCGCGGCCGCGGTCTGCTGCTCGGCGTCGTACTCACCGCGCCGCGCGCCAAAGACGTCGAGGCCGCGGCCCGGGCGGCCGGGTTCCTGGTCAACGCCGCCGCCGGCGATCTCGTGCGGTTGGCGCCGCCGCTGATCATCACCGAAGCCCAGGTCAACGCAGTCCTAAGCGCACTGCCCCGCATTCTCGACACCGCCCGGCGGGAGCCGTGATGACCCGTCACTTCCTGCGTGATGACGACGTCTCGCCCACCGAGCAGGCCGAGATCCTCGCCCTGGCAGCCGAACTGAAGAGAAACCCGCTGAGCTGCCGCCCGCTGGCAGGGCCGCGCGGTGTCGCGGTGATCTTCGACAAGAACTCCACCCGCACCCGGTTCTCGTTCGAGATCGGCATCGCCCAACTCGGCGGCCACGCCGTCGTCGTCGATGGCAGTCGCACCCAGCTGGGCCGCGAGGAGACGCTGGAGGACACCGCCAGGGTGTTGTCTCGCTACGTCGGCGCGATCGTGTGGCGCACCTTCGGCCAGGATCGACTGAGCGCCATGGCCGGTGCCGCGACGGTACCGGTGATCAACGCGCTCTCCGACGAGTTCCATCCGTGTCAGGTGCTGGCCGACCTGCAGACCATCGCCGAGCGGAAGGGATCGCTGAAAGGCGTGCGGCTGTCCTACTTCGGCGACGGCGCCAACAACATGGCGCACTCTCTGCTCCTCGGCGGGGTGACCGCCGGTGTGCACGTCACCATCGCCGCGCCGGGCGATTTCGCGCCGGCCCCGGCCGTCGTGGCCGCCGCGCAGCAACGTGCCGCGGCCACCGGCGGGTCGGTGACGGTGACCACCGACCCCGGCAGCGCCGCGGCGCACGCCGACGTGCTGGTGACCGACACCTGGACGTCGATGGGCCAGGAAAGCGATGGGCGCAATCGGGTGAAGCCGTTCCGGCCGTTCCGGGTCGACGCCGAACTCGTCAGCTCTGCCGACCCGGAGGTGGTGGTGCTCCACTGTCTTCCGGCGCACCGAGGTCATGAGATCACCGACGACGTGATCGACGGCCCGCACAGTGCGGTGTGGGACGAGGCCGAGAACCGGCTGCACGCGCAGAAGGCGCTGCTGGCGTGGCTGCTGGAGCAGTCTCAATGAGGCGCGCATGACCATGACCAGAGCCGGCCGGCAGGCGCGCATTGTCGAGGTGCTGTCGTCGGCGCCGGTGCACAGCCAGACCGAGCTGGCCGCTCTGCTGGCCGCCGAGGGCATCGACGTCACCCAGGCCACGCTCTCGCGGGACCTGGAGGAACTCGGCGCGGTGAAGCTGCGGGGTGCGGGAGGGGGAGTCGGCGGCTACGTCATCCCCGAAGACGGCAGCCCGGTCCGCGGGGTCTCCGGGGGCACCGGGCGGCTGTCCCGGCTTCTGGGCGAGCTGCTGGTGTCCACCGACGCCAGTGGGAACCTCGCGGTGCTGCGCACCCCGCCGGGCGCGGCCGACTACCTGGCCAGCGCGATCGACCGAGCCGCACTACCGTACGTCGTGGGCACCGTCGCCGGGGATGACACCATCTTCGTGGCGGCTCGCGAGCCGATGACCGGCGCCGAGCTCGCCGCCGTGCTGGAAGAGTTCCAGAAGAGCTGAAGCAGACTCAAAGGAGATCGACTCATGTCCGAACGCGTCATCCTGGCGTACTCCGGCGGCCTGGACACCTCGGTGGCTATCAGCTGGATCGGCAAGGAGACCGGGCGTGAGGTGGTCGCGGTCACGATCGACCTGGGCCAGGGCGGCGAGGATATGGCGGTGGTGCGCCAGCGTGCGCTGGACTGCGGCGCCGTCGAGGCCGTCGTGGTCGACGCCCGTGACGAGTTCGCCGAAGAGTACTGCCTGCCCGCGATCCAGTCCAATGCGCTGTACATGGACCGCTATCCGCTGGTGTCGGCGATCAGCCGGCCGTTGATCGCCAAGCACCTGGTGGCTGCCGCGCGCGAGCACGGCGGCGGCATCGTCGCACACGGCTGCACCGGCAAGGGCAATGACCAGGTCCGGTTCGAAGTCGGCTTCGCCTCGCTGGCACCGGAGCTGGAGGTGTTGGCGCCGGTCCGCGACTACGCGTGGACCCGGGAGAAGGCCATCGCTTTCGCGGAGCAGAACGCCATCCCGATCAATGTCACGAAACATTCACCGTTCTCCGTCGACCAGAACGTCTGGGGCCGCGCGGTGGAAACCGGCTTCTTAGAACACCTCTGGAACGCGCCGACCAAGGACGTCTACGCCTACACCGAAGACGCAGGCGTCAACTGGAACACGCCCGACGAGGTGGTCGTCGGGTTCGAGCGCGGCGTGCCGGTCTCGGTCGACGGCCATCAGGTCAGCGTGCTGGAGGCCGTCACCGAGCTCAACCACCGCGCCGGCGCCCAAGGCGTCGGACGGCTCGACGTCGTCGAGGACCGGCTGGTGGGCATCAAGAGCCGCGAAATCTATGAGGCACCAGGCGCGATGGTGCTCATCACGGCGCACACCGAACTCGAGCACCTCACCCTGGAGCGAGAGTTGGGACGGTTCAAACGGCACACCGACCAGCGCTGGGCCGAGTTGGTCTACGACGGTCTGTGGTACTCGCCGCTGAAGGCCGCCCTGGATGCGTTCGTCGCCCACACCCAGCAGCACGTGTCCGGGGAGATCCGCATGGTGCTGCACGGCGGCCACATCGCGGTGAACGGCCGCCGGAGCGCAGAATCGCTCTACGACTTCAACCTGGCCACCTATGACGAGGGCGACGCGTTCGACCAGTCGGCTGCCCGCGGGTTCGTGCAGCTGCACGGGTTGTCGTCGAAGATCTCCGCAGCCCGGGACGCACGGTGA
>NZ_JBYCKY010000370.1:0-2686 GCF_057473605.1 Mycobacterium sp. TH-M82
TCGCCGAAGTGGGGTTGTTCACGAAGGTGGAGGAGCCGTCCGAGCGGTAGAACACATACGCCGGTTGCCACGGCACGTTGTAGCGAGCCCAGATCGCGCCGTCGGCGTCGTTGAGGTTGGTGAAGTTCAGGTTGTACTTCGAGACGAAGTTCTGCATCGCCGCAACATCGGAGTGGGCCGCGATGCCCACGAAGGTGACCCCCGGATTAGCGGCCGCCACGTGGCTTACGCCGGGAGCTTCCTCGTTGCAGAACGGGCACCACGGCGTCCAGAACCACAGCACGGATGGCTTGCCCTGCAAGCTCGCGCCGCTGAACGCAGCACCGCTGAGGGTGGTTCCAGTGAACTGCAGACGCTCGTCCGCGGCGAGCGCACGTGGTGCGGTGCTCAGGCCGAGCACAAAGGCGACAGCCACCACGCCCATGGCAAACACCCTGGCCACAGGCGAAAGGCGAATTTTCATCGGAGACCTCCATCGTTGAGATCTCTATTGTAAGTGAGATAGCTCACATAGGTTGCGCCGCCAGCTGGCCGCAGGCGCTGCCTGATTCGCCTGCGCTCCAGCTACCGGCCTTGCGCCGCCAGCTGGCCGCAGGCGGCGGCGATCTCGCGGCCGCGGGTGTCACGCACCGTGCACGACACGCCTTGGGCCCGGACCCGCCGTACGAACTCGCGTTGCACCGGTTTCGGACTGGCGTCGAAGTCGCTGCCCGGCGTCGGATTGAGCGGGATCAGGTTCACATGCACCAGCGGACCGAGCACCCCGTGCAGCCGCTTGCCCAGCAGATCAGCCCGCCACGGCTGGTCGTTGACGTCGCGGATCAGCGCGTACTCGATCGACACCCGCCGGCCGGTCGTATCCGCGTAATAGCTTGCGGCGTCCAGCGTTTCGGCAACCTTCCACCGGTTGTTGACCGGGACCAGGGTGTCGCGCAGTTCGTCGTCGGGCGTGTGTAACGACACCGCCAGCGTCACCCCCAGGCGTTCGTCGGCCAGCTTGCGGATCGCCGGGGCCAGCCCGACCGTCGACACCGTCACCGCGCGGGCCGAGATGCCGAAGCCGTACGGCGGCGGTTCGATGATCCGGCCCACCGCGGCCACCACCCGGGCATAGTTGGCCAGCGGCTCCCCCATGCCCATGAACACCACGTTGGAGAGCCGACCGTGATCACCGGGATCACCGTCCCGCGTTTCGACCGCCGCCGCCCGTACCTGTTCGACGATCTCGGCGGTCGACAGGTTGCGGGTCAACCCTTGCTGCCCGGTCGCGCAGAACGGACAGGCCATCCCGCAGCCGGCCTGTGCGGAGATGCACACCGTGTTGCGGCGCGGGTAGCGCATCAGCACCGACTCGAATGAGGTGTGGTCCAGCGCCCGCCACCGGGTCTTGCGGGTCTGGCCGGCGTCGCACTCGATTTCGCCGGCAGCGGTCAGCAACTTCGGGAACAGCGCGTCAGCAACCGCCGCGCGTACCGCCGCGGGCAGGTCCGTCATCTGCTGTGGGTCGGCGATCAGCCGGCCGTAGTACTGATGGGCGATCTGATTGGCTCGAAACGGCAGCAGCCCCAGCTCGGCGACGGCTGCGCCGAGGCCGGCCGCGTCGAGGTCGGCGAGATGCCGCGGCGGCAGGGCCCGGCGCGGCGCGGCGAACACCAGCTGTTGCAACATGTCGGGTTCCAGTATGGATGGCGCGTCACCGAACGGTCAGGGCAGCAGCGTCAGCACGATCCAGGTGATCACCGCCGACGGCAACAGCCCGTCGAGCCGATCCATCAGGCCACCGTGGCCGGGCAGCAACCGGCCCATGTCCTTGATGCCCAGGTCACGTTTGACCTGTGATTCGACCAGGTCGCCGAGTGTCCCGGTGATCACCAGCAGCAACCCCAGCGGCAACCCGACCCACCACTGTTTGTCGGGGAGCAGGAAGGTCACCACCACCACCGCGCCGGTGATCCCGAAAAGCAGCGATCCGGCGAACCCCTCCCACGACTTCTTCGGGCTGATCTCCGGCACCATCGGATGCTTGCCGAACAACACGCCTACCGTGTACCCGCCGATGTCGGAGAGCGCCACCGTCAGCAGCAGACAGAAGACACGGCCCGCTCCGTCCTCCGGGTAAACCAGCAGCGCGCCGAAGCCCATGAACAGCGGCACCCAGGCGGCGATCAAGACGGTGGCCGAGACGTCGCGCAGGTAGTTGACCGGGGTGTGCGACTGGCCTTGCGGGCCCCTGCCGACCAGACGCCAGATCATGCAGACAACCACGGTGCCACCGAACGCGCCCAGCGCACCTGCTGCGCCGAACGGCCAGGTCAACCACACCATCGCCTGCCCGCCGAGCAACAGCGGCACGAACGGCACGTGGTAGCCCGCTTCACGCAGCCGCCGGGTCACCTCGTGGGTGGCGATCGGGGTTGTCACCGCCAGCGTCACCACCCACAGAAACGGAGCCAGCAGCAGGATCGCGACCAGCATGCCGCCCAGCAGCGCGCCGACGATGATCGCGGCAGGCAGATTTCGCCCCGCCCGAGACTTCTTGCGGCGCTGCCGCATCCACCCGCCCGTCGACTCCGAAGCCGGAACTCCTACGCCGGTGTCGCTGTCTGCCACGGGGATTGGTTGCTGAGCGGTCAGCTAGACCTCCAGCAGCTCGCCTTCTTTGTGTTTGACGAGTTCGTCGATCTGG
>NZ_JBYCKY010000371.1:0-5484 GCF_057473605.1 Mycobacterium sp. TH-M82
TCCACGGTGCGGGCCAACTTGTCCCCGCCGCCGCGGTAGATGCCGGCCGCCGCCACCAGCAGAGCGAACGGGAAGAACAGCATCACCGGGGAGATCAGCCGCATCCCGGTGGCGACCATCGCGATGACCATGCCGACGATCAAGATCACGATCACCACCGGCAAGGCGCGCTGCAAAAAGGATGCCGGGATCACCCGGGGCAGCTGCGGGGGTGGTTCGACGGTGATGGTGCCCGTGTCGGCCGGCGGCGGCGGTAGCCGGCGACGGGCCTCGAAGATCAGTCGGCTCATCGGGTCTCACCTCCGACCAGTCCCGTCGCGGCCCGGCGGCCGCCTCGCTGATCCGGTGCCAGCCCGTCGTGGGCCACCAGTGCGTCGGCACGTGACAAGGTGGGGCCGGGCGCGAACAGCGACAGCACCGACCACGGGACATCGAGCGCCGGGGCATTCACGCCGAGGGCCGAGGCCGTGTCGGCGTGGCCGGCGTCAACCCCGTTACCTGCCTCGGCACTGATGCCGTACCGGACGCCGGTATCGGAGATCCAGAACAGCGGCCCACCCGCGGTCCCGGTAGTCGGAGCAGTCGGGTACCCGCTGACGTTCGCGACGAAGTAACCGGTGCCGGGTGTCAGCGCGACACGACTGGCAGCGCCGCCCACACCGGCGCCGACCAGATCCAGGGTGCGCATGCCAGTGGGCAGCGGCAGCGCCGGGCCCGACAGCAGCTCCAGCTCTGCGGTGCTGGCCCCGGCGGGTTTGCTCCAACGCACGCAGGTGACCGGCTCGCGAACCGGGTCGGTGACGCTGACCGGCTGCTCCGGGTAGCGGGAGGTGTCCAGCGCTCGCGACACCGGCAGCCGAGCTATTTCGTCGGCGCCGAGCCGGGGCGGCCGGTCCAGGCCGTAGGAGTCGGTGTTGCGCAGCACCGCCGCGACCACGCCGGAGACGGGCTGCAACCCGTCGGGCATGACCGCGTAGTACAGCATGGTGTTGATGGCGTTGTCTGTCGCGTAGGCGGCCACGACCGCACCCACCGGCGCCGGCGGTGCCGACGGGGGCAGATCGAACTGCGGCTTGCCTCCGGCGCCCGCGATCACCGGTGCGGTCAGCGCCGGCGCCTCCGGAACGGCGTTGAACAACCCGGACGCGATCGGGCGCGGTGCGGGTACGTCAGCACCGGGACCACTCAGACCGAGCGCGCTGGTGACGGCGTGGTCCGCCAGGTCGATACGGCTGCGTTTGCCGTCCCACAGCAGCCAGGTGCCCGCACCACTGTCACCACCGTCGGCGAGCACCGCGCGGCGCGGCCCCAGGGCGGCGGCCCGCGCACCGCCGCCTTGCGGCGGGCCGGCGATCACCGTCACGCCGGGGGCAGCACCGGAGGCGCCACCGTCGCACACCGTCCAGTCCGCGTCGCGTGCGCTGTTTTGCACCATGCGCTCCGGCGCACCCGGAATTCCCACCAGGTTGCCGCGTGGGAATGCGTCCAACCTGCTGCTTTTCACTGCGGTCGGGCCGACCGGCCGACCGACGATCAGCCGCGCCGAGGTCAGGTTGAGCACCGGGTGCAGCTGGTCGCCGACCCGCACATACAGGGCCGAGGTGGACTTGTCGGAGAGCACCTGGTCGTTGCCGGCCACGCTGTTGGGCGAGATCAGCGTGAACGCAAAGCAGCCCGCCGCCACGGTGGCCAGGACCAGCACCCCCATCGACACCGCACGCATCTGGGTGCGCAGCGGGTCCACGAGCAGCCGGGTGTCGTGGAGGGCGACACCCGCGGCGATCCGCCGCATCACGAATCGCCAGCCGCTGACCTGATGCTTGGTGACGAAACCGCGGCGGTAGACCACCTGGTCAGGGTTGCCGTTGGCCGGGGTGCGCGACGCGAACGAGCGCCGGTCTTCCCCGGGCGTGCCGGACTGCTGGGTGGTCATGCCGGCATCTCCAGGCCCAGGCCTTCCAGCAGCGACCGCACCGTATTGCCGACATCGACGTTGGTGATCGTCATCAGCTCGTCGTCGGTGAACTCGCCGGTTTGGGCGTGTTCGGAGTGATCCAACCGGAATTCGCGTTCCTCTTCGGACTTTTCCACGACGTTGCGCACGAACCGGCCATTGCCGGCGATATCCAGGCCGCGACGTTCGACGCCCGCATTGTCGGCTTTCTTCATCTCGGCCAGATGGGAGAACAGTGCTTCGAGATCATCCAGCGCGGACTTTTCGAAGACGCTGTCGCGCTTAGTGGCCATGTAGTTCGCGATCTCGATCAACTCGGCGGGCTTGTAGGACGGGAAGTCGATGGTTCGCGTGAACCGCGACCGCAGCCCTTGGTTGGTGTCGAGGAACCGATCCAGGTCGGCGCGGTAGCCGGCGATAATAACCACCAGCCGATCGCGGTCGTTTTCCATCCGGGCCAGCAGGGTATCGATGGCCACCAGGCCGAAATCGTTCTTGGCGCCGGTGGCCACCAGCGCATATGCCTCGTCGAGGAAGAGCACCCCGTCCAGTGCGCCGTCGATGATCGTGTTGGTCTTGGCCTCGGTCTCGCCGATGTGCTGGCCGATCAAATCGGCGCGGTGGACCTCTTTGATGTTCTCCTTCTTCAACAGGCCCAGACCACAGTAGATTTTCGCGACGACGCGGGCGATGGTGGTCTTGCCGGTCCCGGGCGGCCCAGTGAAAACCAGGTGGTGGGTGCGCTGCGCCACTTCCAGCCCGCGTGCCTTGCGCACCAACTCCATCGCGACCGCGCTCTTGAGCCGCGCCACCTGGTCTTTGACCTTCTCGAGGCCGATGAACTCACCGAGCTCGCGCTCGGCCTCTTTCAGCAGCGCAGCCTTGCGCTCCTGGGCTCCGGGGTCGACGAAATCGCCTGGCTCGGGCTCGGTCTCGGGGTCCCAGGGGTCGGTGCGCGCGTCGATGCGGTCCGCGGTGGTGGTGGCGATCCCGAAACTGGTATCCGACAGCGCCTGTTCGACTTCGGTGTTCTCCGGGTTGGCTGCGTACAAGTCCTGCAGCACCTCCCGGGCGGTCTCCTCGTCGCCGTCGGCGCGCAGCACCAGCCCCCTGGCCAGCGCGCCGTCCACCGCGGCAAGGGTCACCGGACCGTCGGGCTCCTCCAGGTAGGACAGTGCGGGGGCGTACATGCCCAGCCGGGCCAGCGCGATCCCCAGCGTGATCTTGGCGGCGTGCGCGAAGGACTCGTCGAGGCCGGGGTCGTTGACGATCGGGGAGAGCAGCTTGACCACATCCGGCCAGCGCTGGGCGCGGTAGTGCACGGCGACCGCGACCCAGCGGGCGTCGAGCCAGCCGGGGCGGCGTCCGGCGACGCCGCCGACCAGCCGGTGGGCGTCCGCGTACTGGCCTTCCATGGCCAGCACGGCAGCGTGCGCCAGGTGGAAGTCGTCGGGTTCGGTGGCGCGAAACCGCAGGTACAGACCGGTGTCGTAGCGAAAGCCCAACGCGCCGCGCGGTAAATCCAGCCGTCGCTGCAGGGCACCCGCGGTGGCCGCGGTCCGTGCGATCGTTTTCAACACCGGCGCGGAGACGTCACCGGCCGCAGCCAGCCCGGTCCACGCGTCACAGTGGTCGTGGGCGACGCGGGTCAGCGCCGCGAAACCCGTGCGGGCGGTGGGCAGGTCGGCGGGGCGTTGGCGCTGGTGCACCGGTATGCCCAGTGCCCGGCAACAGGTGGCGAACCGGCTGACGGTCTCCTCATCCACCCGGGCAGCGGTGGCGCGGGCCGCGAGGAGGCTGACATCAGCGTCACTCATGCTCGCGCCACCCTCTCAAAGTAGTGTTGCCTAAGCTAACTTTGCTGAAGTTAGCATTGCGTAAGCTAACTGTCGAGTAGTCCGGGTCGGTCAATCAGCGCTCCTTGTTGAAAACGATTGTCGATGTCTCCGGTGTGCACGATACTCCACACTGCCGGGCTATCCCCTGGTGGCAGTGACCAGGGAGTTGCGCCCAATCATCGGCCCCGCCTCGGAGTCCGGCGCCGGAACCGGCCGGCCCACCCCGCGCAGGTAATCCGCCAGCGGGGTCACCGTCGCGGTCCAGCACCGTTCGCCGAACCACTGGTCCGCCGGTGCGCACCGCTCGTTGTAGACCAGTTGATGGAAGATCCGGCGGCCGTGATCATCGGGATCGGCGCTGCGCTCCGCTTCGACCGCGGCCGCGAAATCATCGGGCGGCATCGGTGCACCGTCCTCGACGGCCACCTGGCTGCCGGGGCCGGCCAGCGAGTCGACGCCGGTGAACAGCTGCTCCTGGGCGGCCGCCGGAAGATAGATCAGCAATCCCTCGGCGATCCACGCCGACGGCTTGGCCGGGTCGAAGCCGCTGTCCTGCAGCGCTTGGGGCCAGTCCTCGCGGAGGTCGATCGCCACCTCCCGGCGCTCGGCATTGGGTTGGGCGCCGTGCTGGCCCAGAACGTAGCGTTTGAAGGCGAGCACCTGCGGCTGGTCCAGCTCATAGATCGTCGTGGCATCCGGCCAGGACAGCCGATAGGCGCGAGAGTCCAGGCCGGCGGCCAAGATCACCACCTGGCGCACCCCGGCGTCGGCGGCGCGGCGGAAGTAGTCGTCGAAGTAGCGGGTGCGGGCACCCTGGAAGTTGACGAAGTGTTCGCCGAATTCGGCGCTCTTCAGCCTATGGTCGGGGCACTTGCCGGCGAGCAGGTCCGCCCACTGCCCGCCGACCGCCCGGCAGAACACCTGCGCATACGGGTCGACGGCCAGCGGCTCGGGTTTTTGTGCCTCCAGCGCCCGGGCGGCGGCCACGAACAAAGCCGTCGAACCGACACTGGTGGTGATGTCCCAGCTATCGCCTTCGCTACGCACCAAACAGACCCTACGCGCGGGTGTGTGCCGAGCGATTCCCGGCCGTGCGGTGCCACCACTGACCGCCAACAGCCTGCCGGCCTCCGGGACCCGCACATTCAGCATGGGTCAAACCATACACAGATACGGATGAACTAGGGTAGATCATCCGCAGATAGGCATTGGATCCATTATGAAATCCGCTGTTGCGGAGATCCTTTGACGTGCTGTAGCGTGCTGTAGCGTACTGTAGCGTACTGTAGCGTACTGTGCTACAGTTACGCCATGGCTAGGACAATCGCGCAGCGCGATCTCCGCAATGACAATGCGAAAGTGATCGATGCGGTAGCGGCGGGTGAGACGCTCGTCGTGACGCGCAATGGCGAACCGGTGGCCGAACTTCGCCCGATGCGGGCCGTTCGCCGCACGTTCATCCCTCGCGGCGAAGTCGCGGCGTTGGCCCGCGCCGCTGTGCGCATTGATCATCGCCAGTTCCGCGCCGATCTCGACCGCTTGATCGACCAGGGTCTTTGAGGTGACATCCGGTCTTTTGGACACGTCGATCGTCATCGACTGGCACGACCCGACGGTCGTTGCCGCACTCCCCGACGAGATGGCGATTTCGGCTATTACCGCTGCCGAATTGGCTGCCGGGCCGCTACTTGC
>NZ_JBYCKY010000372.1:0-1773 GCF_057473605.1 Mycobacterium sp. TH-M82
TGCCGCCCGGGCCGCCTTGGGGTGCGGAGAGGAAGTTGCAGGCGGTCATGTTCTCGACGCTGACCCCGTTCACCTCGTAGACCTGGATGCCTTGTCGGCCCTTGTTGCCCGGGCCGATGTCCTGGTCGGCCGCTGCGGAGCTGCACTGGGGCGCACCGGGCTTGGTGCCATCGAGCACGACGGTGTTGCGGTCCATGCCGCGAATCCAGATGTTGGGCGTGGTCACCAGCACGCCGCTGCCCGGGGTGGTGTCCGGGAGCCCGGGGGGAACGCGATTGCCGGGCTCGTGGTAATCACCGGGCCCGATGAGTATCCAGTCCCCGGGCTGGGCGGCGTCGACCGCGGCCTGGATGCTGGAGTATTGCCCGGGAATGCCTTGGTAGCTGCCGACCCGCAGCACGGCGGTGGCCCGGGCCGGGGCTGCGCCGGCCACGCTCGCGCTCGCAGCGACCAGCACGCACACGCCCCCAGCGACCAACGCGTGCCGCCACCAGCGCATTGGCGCCGGCGACATGCAGCGACGACGATCCTGCGGTGCCGGCATCCCAAACTCCTCAGCTATTTGCGGTGTGCCAACGACACTCAACTAGTTCACGAAACGGGGGAGCCCGGAACGGGATATGACGGTTGGCTGACCGGATTGGTGGGGCACCACGGGTTGCGCGGTACGCCCTGGCAGGGATCGGGCATGCTCGGCTGCGTCGGCAGTGACATCATCTGGACTCCCGTCGTACGCGGGTAGTTCGTGAGCGGGGTGGTCGTGCACTTGAAGAGGAGCTGCGTGTTGCAGATGAGCTCCAGACCGAGGATGCTGGGTAGCGGTGCGCCGGCGTCCGGGATTCCGCAGATGTCGTGCGGGAAGAACTGGAGCAGGGGCGGAGCCGTGGCGATCCCTTCGGCGCCAAGTTGAATGTGCTTGGCGTTGACGGCCGCACCCGAGCCGTCGACGTTACCGTGGAAGCAGTTGCCAGGAAGGTGGAGGTTTGAGACCTCCGCGATGTCGCCGTTGCTCGGGTTGCCGAAGAAGCCATTGTTGCTAAACCTGTTGTTGGCGACCTCGTTGCCCCAGTCGTCAAAATAGCAGAACTTCAACACCCGAGCACCGACGCCGCCGTGGCAGTCGGCGGTCGAGTTCCAGGTGCCGATGGAGGGATACGGGGCCAGCAGCACGCCCCACGCGCCGTTGTTGTAGAAGTCGTTGTCGGTGACAGTGTCGAACCGGCCTCCCGCGATCGATATGCCGGTCCCCACCGGAGCAGCCGCGGGGCCGGTGCCGACGGCGGGCACGTTGGGATTGTTGTTGTCGTGCACCGAGTTGTGCCAGAAAACCCAGCAGGAATGGGTCCCTGTCGGACCGGTCTGGTTATTGGGGCACGTGCCGTCCTGGGGCGGCGGTTGGTCGGCGTTGTTTTGGGTGTTGGTGTCGAACCCGTCTTTGTTGTGGTCGAATTCGGAGTACTGGACGACCAGGCGCCCGCCGGAGTTGGTTCCCGAGTATCCCAGCGCCGAGTTCTGGCTGTGGGCGTGGTCGATGATCGAGTTGCAGTCCGGGCAGGCGCCGATGTAGAAGTTGGAATCGCTCTGGTTGTTCCCGTACACCTGCGTGAACAGCCCCGGCCCGTAGGTGTTGCTGATGAAGAGCCCGTAGGTGGCCGTCGGCTTGGTGGTGCTTTCGTAGTACGTCGAGGTCGCCGAGAGGTACGCCCCGCGCCAACTTCCCATCTGGAATGTGCCGGTCTCATGGCCGCCGTTCCACCAGATCTGATTGCCGCC